>NZ_RZSU01000033.1:48308-60826 GCF_003997585.1 Mesorhizobium sp. M5C.F.Cr.IN.023.01.1.1
CGTAGCGCTTGTATTCGCCAAAATACTTGGTGATCGCCGCCGTCAGCGACGTCTTGCCATGATCGACATGGCCAATCGTGCCGATGTTCACATGAGGCTTTGTACGCTCGAATTTACCTTTTGCCATAGTCTCTTTCCTTGGACGGCCTGGACCTTCAGTTCAGTCGAATGCGGGGCGCTTAGCGACAACGGCCGAAAAACACAAGTGCCTTGTGGCCGGGGGCTTTATCACCCGGTCTGAACCCATGATCCGGTTTTCGGGGATGTGGCGCGGATATAGGAACGAACAAGAAGGAATGGAATGGCCGAAGATAGGTTCCGCAGGTATCCGCATTCAACGGGTGGATATCGCCGCTTCCGCCTGTTCGCCGTGCCGGATTACAGCCGGATCTGGCCCATTGCCGGTGTGGCGCCGGTCTGATTTCCTGATCCGATGCAATTCATTCCGATCGCCATCCGCGGCCCGCTGTTCATGATCCTCTCGACCGGGTCCTATGTCGTCAACGACACCATGATGAAGCTGGCGACGGTGGGGCTGCCACCCTATGAGGTGTTGTTTCTGCGCGGGGCGGCGGCAACGCTGTGGGGCATCCCGTTGCTGCTTTCGCTAGGTTACGCCAAGCAGATCCCGCTGATCCTCGACAGGAGAGTGTTACAGAGAAACCTGCTCGAGCTGGCGGCAATCCTTTGCTACGTCGTGGCGCTCGCCAACATGCAGATCGCCGATTCGACCGCCTTGGGGCAGATCACTCCCCTGCTCATGCTGATTGGCTCCTCCGTCCTGTTCCGGGAACGCATCGGGGGGCTGCGCACGGCGCTGATCGGGCTTGGTTTCATCGGAGCGGTGATGGTGGCGCAGCCGACCATGCAGGGTATCTCAGTCTACGCCTTGCTGGCGCTCGGCAACGCGGCTTTCGCCGCCGCGCGCGATCTCGCCGGACGGCGGGTTGCCGCCGATGTGCCTGGAATGATCGTCGCAATTTCCGCAGTGGTGGTGGTGCTGGTCGGCTCAGGCGCTGCGCATCTGATGTCCGAGCGTTGGGTGATGCCCGAGACGCATCATTTGCTGCTGATGGCCGGGGCCGGCTTGTTCCTGATCTTCGGCCACTTCTTCATCTTCATGGCCTATCGCGTCGGGCCGACCGGCGTGGTGGCGCCGTTCTATTACTGCTTCACCGTCTGGGCGGTCATTTCGGGTCTGGTGGTGTTCCAGCAATTGCCGAACGCGCTGGCGATCGGCGGCATCCTGCTGGTGGTGGCCAGCGGGCTGACCATCGTGTCGCTCGACGAACGCAGGCGCCGTCTGACCGTGGTGGCCTAGACCTCGAAACTGCCCCAGGAACGGTCGACTGAGTGGAGAAACCCGTGACAAGCCAAGAGAATGAAAGCAGCCTGAACGTAAGCAACCAGAATGCCAGCAACCGCATGCTTGCCGGAAAATGCCTGTGCGGCGCCGTGCAATACGCGGTGGCCGACGAGTTCATCTATGCCGCCAACTGCCACTGCTCGAACTGCCGGCGCACCACCGGTTCAGCATTCAAGCCGTTTGCCGGCATCCAGCGTGAGAGACTGAACCTGACCAAAGGCGAGGACAACCTCCTGATCTTTGGCGACGAGGCCGGCCATGACAGGCACTGCAAGACCTGCGGCTCATTGCTCTATTCGGTCGTCCGCGACGGCGCCTTCGTGCACGTCGCCATGGGAACCCTCGTCGACGAGCCGACCATCCGTCCGACGCAGCACATCTTTGTCGGCTCCAAGGCGAAGTGGTTCACAATCACCGATGACCTGCCCCAATATGAAGAGCATGTCGCCGAAGGTGCTGAATAAGAACCTGGCGATGTGGCTGCCGTCAGGCAGGCTGCCGAAGCGACAGCTCTGCCTGGCTTCTAATTTCTAAAGAGCCCGGTTCCCGGTGAACTGGTGATAGGCCCACAGAACGACCACCGATCCCAGCACGGCGACGATCAGGCTGTAGATGTTGAGGCCGGTAACGCCTGACGCGCCGAAGGCGCTGAAGATCAGGCCGCCGACAACAGCGCCGACAATCCCGAGTACGATATCAAGAACAAGGCCCTGCCCGCTCTTGTTGACGATCTTGCTGCCTATAAAGCCGGCGATGGCGCCAAGGATGATCCAGCTTAATATTGACATTTTCCTCTCCATTCCCCGCAACCGATTACTTCCACATTATTAAGAAAAGCTCAAGACAACTTGAAATTTCCATGATTACAGAAAGCTCAACCAGCTTGAGCTTCGGCCGGATGCGTCATTGTGGAGTTGGATCGGCAGGCCAACGACCCGGGCAATGCGCTGGACCCACAGATCATTCGCGAGATCGCGCAAAGGACAGGGCTGAACGAGCAGGACTTGCTCAAGCAACTATCCGCGGCTTTGCCGGGCCCGTCGTCGATCAGTTGCGCCGAACGGACAGGTGCCGCAACAGCATCAGATCGCTTTCGCGTTCAACAGCCAGCGAGTTGGAGCCCTGCGCGTCCACCGGGCGCGCAATGCTATAGCACCTTGAGTTCTGGCACTTTGATCTTGCGTGTGGAAATCTGGAGCGGGTAGCGGGAATCGAACCCGCATATTCAGCTTGGAAGGCTGCTGCTCTACCACTGAGCTATACCCGCGCCTTTCGCCCGAAAACCGCTATGCACTTTTCGGTCCGATGCTTTGCGTTTCAGGGCTTCCGGGCCGGCAGTGGTGGAGAGGGTTGGATTTGAACCAACGTAGGCATAGCCAACGGATTTACAGTCCGTCCCCTTTAACCACTCGGGCACCTCTCCAGTCTGCCGCCGGAGCCATGCAACGAGGCATCGACGCGTCGCGACCGCGTGAGCAGCCCTTCGCGAAGCGCCTTATGGCGGCAGCGCCCAAAACTGTCAACCGCAACGTCCCGGCAAAACGCGCTGAATTTGTTGACGACCCGACGAGCAGGGTTTTGCGGCTGTATCCATAGGCGGACGACACGGCTATAGAACCGGCCATGAGCAACGACAACAAGCCCAAGACCCCAAAAGACACCCACTACGCCAAGCTGCGCCGGGCGCATCGCGACGAGAAGAGCGGCGGCGCGCCGGCGTTCAGGCCGCGCCAGCCGGT
Source organism: Mesorhizobium sp. M5C.F.Cr.IN.023.01.1.1 (assembly GCF_003997585.1). Taxonomy (NCBI): domain Bacteria; kingdom Pseudomonadati; phylum Pseudomonadota; class Alphaproteobacteria; order Hyphomicrobiales; family Phyllobacteriaceae; genus Mesorhizobium; species Mesorhizobium sp. M5C.F.Cr.IN.023.01.1.1. The sequence continues at coordinate 51,414 of NZ_RZSU01000033.1, forward strand.
ACCACCAGGAGAGACAGCCGCGGACGGCCTGGTGCGGCTCTACGGTCTGCACACGGTGCGGGCCGCGCTCGACAATCCGCGACGGCGGATCAAGAAGATGCTGGTGACGCGCAACGCCGCCGAGCGGCTGGCGATCGCCGACCTCGCCGCCCTGCCCTTCAAGACGGAACTGGTCGAGCCAAAAGACATCGACAAGGTCACCGGCTCCGACGCCGTCCATCAAGGCGTGCTGATCGAGGCCGAGCCGCTAAAACCCAAGCGGCTCGATGCGCTCGGCGATACGACGCTGGTGCTGGTGCTCGACCAGGTCACCGACCCGCACAATGTCGGTGCGATCCTGCGCTCGGCGGTCGCCTTCGGCGCCGGCGCGCTGATCACCACGGCGCGCCACAGCCCGCATGAATCCGGCGTGCTGGCGAAATCGGCCTCCGGCGCACTGGAGCATATCGACCAGATCGAGGTGAAAAACCTCGCGGAGGCGATCGGGCAATTGCACGAGGCCGGGTTCCAGACCATCGGCCTCGATTCGGACGGACCGGCGGAACTCGAAAAGAGTTTTTCGGGAGAAAAGATCGCGCTGGTGCTGGGCGCCGAGGGCAAAGGCCTGCGCCAGAAGACCCGCGAAACGGTGACGACGCTGGCCCGGCTCGATATGCCCGGCGCCATCCGCTCGCTCAACGTGTCGAACGCCGCGGCGGTGAGCCTTTATGCAGCGAGGAAATTTTTGGGTTAAGGGAATAGGGGAATAGGGCAGTGAGGGAGTAGGGATAGCACTTGCTGAGAGCGGCAACCCGCCTGCCTTACTGCCTTACTGCCCTATTCCCCTACTCCCCTAGCTCATGTCCCGCCATCCGCTCCAGCGCCCTGACCAGCGCCGAGTGATCCTCCTTGGCGCCGCCATTGGCCGCGCAGGAGTTGAACAATTGCTGCGTCGTCGAGGTGTTGGGCAGCGAAATGCCGAGCGCTTTGGCCCCTTCCAGCGCCAGGTTAAGATCCTTCTGGTGCAGTTCGATGCGAAAGCCCGGCGAAAAGCTGCGCTTGATCATGCGCTCGCCATGCACTTCGAGGACGCGCGAGGCGGCGAGCCCGCCCATCAGCGCCTGACGCACCTTGGCCGGGTCGGCCCCGGCTTTCGATGCAAAAACAAGCGCTTCGGCGACCGCTTCAATGGTCAACGCAACGACGATCTGGTTGGCGACCTTGGTGGTCTGGCCGACGCCATTGGGGCCGACCAGCGTGATGTTCTTGCCCATCTTTTCGAACACCGGCCTGGCGCGCTCGAAGGCCTTTTCCTCGCCGCCGACCATAATGGTCAGCGACGCGGCCTTGGCGCCGACCTCGCCGCCCGACACCGGCGCATCGAGATAGTCGCAGCCGAAGTCGTTAATCTTCTTGGCAAAAGCCTTGGTCTCGATCGGCGAGATCGAGCTCATGTCGATGACCAGCTTGCCTTCGGTCAGGCCGGCAGCGACGCCGTTTTCGCCGAACAGCACATCGGCCACCTCCGGCGTGTCCGGAACCATGGTGACGATGATATCGGCCGTTTTCGCAACGGCGTTGTGGCCGGAGACGGTCTTCAGACCCTTGGCGACGAGATCGGCCGGCGGTTTCGAGCGGTGATCGCTGGCGACGACATGATAGCCCGCGTCGAGCAGATGCCCCGCCATCGGCGCGCCCATGATGCCGAGGCCAATAAAGCCGATGGTGTCCATTTTGTTCTCCGTCTTTGTTAGGCCGCGTTCCTTCGCGCCCCCTTCTGGCCTGCCGGCCATCTCCTCCACAAGGAGGGAGATTGGATGTCACCGCCGCTTTCGCCAATTTTCGAGGTTGGAAAAGTAAAAGCCGGCGCCGAAGCTGCCGATCTCCCCACCCGTGGGGGAGATGGCCGGCAGGCCAGAGGGGGGCGCGAAGGAACTCGACTTCAATAATCCTTAGCCCCTACGCCGCAGCGCTGCCCTGCCCGGCCAAGTCCTTGAACCAGCCGAGCCCAGGCTCAGTGCTGGCCTTCGGCTTGTATTCCGCCCCGATCCAGCCGGAATAGCCGATACGGTCAATGTGACTGTACAGAAAAGGAAAATTGATCTCGCCCGTCCCCGGCTCATGACGGCCGGGATTGTCCGCAAGCTGGATATGCGCGATGCGGTCGAGGTTTGCCTCGATGGTGCGGGCGAGATCCCCCTCCATGATCTGCATGTGATAGATGTCGTATTGCAGGAACAGGTTGTTCGAGCCGACACGGTCGATGAGCGCCAGAGCCTGGTCCGAATAGTTCAGGAAGAAGCCTGGAATATCGAGCGTGTTGATCGGCTCGATCAACAGCCTGATGCCGGCCTGCTCCAGCTTCTCCGCTGCGAAAGCCAGGTTTTCGGCGAAGACATCTTCCAGCACTGAACGCTCGACGCCTCGCGGCGCGATGCCGGCGAGGCAGTTGACCTGTTCGCAGCCCAGCGCATGCGCGTAGGTGATCGCCTTGGCGACGCCTTGCCGGAACTCGGGAACACGATCCGGCAACACGGCAATGCCGCGCTCGCCCTTGGCCCAGTCGCCGGCCGGCAGGTTGAACAGCACCTGCGTCAGACCATTCTTCTTCAGCCTCGCCGCAACCACCTCCGGCGCATGGTCATAAGGGCCGATATATTCGACACCCCTAAAGCCGGCGCGGGCGGCGGCTTCGAAGCGGTCGAGGAACTCGTGCTCGCCAAAGAGCATCGAAAGATTGACTGAAAAACGCGGCATTCTTTTTTCTCCGTAGAGTCTAATCAAGCATGACGATCGCCGTGGGGGCATCCTCGTGGCTCTCGGCAAGCTCCTCGAATTCGGTGATCTTGTCGATTTCGGTGCCCATCGAAATGTTGGTGACGCGTTCGAGGATAAATTCGAGCACGACGGGAACCTGGTGCTCCTTCATCAGGCGTTGCGCCTGCTTGAAGGCGCCAGCGAATTCCTCCGGCCTGCGCACCCGGACTGCCTTGCAGCCCATCGCCTCGGCGACGGCGACATGGTCGACGCCGTAGCCAGCCTCAGGGTCGTCCTTCCGGTTGACGTTCTCGAACGCGAGGGTGACCTCGAAATCCATCGAAAAGCCGCGCTGCGCCTGACGGATCAGGCCGAGATAGGCATTGTTCACCACGACGTGGATATAGGGCAATCTGTGCTGCGCGCCGGCCGCCAGCTCCTCGATCATGAACTGGAAATCATAGTCACCGGACAGCGCCACTATATTGTGGTGCGGATCGGCGGCGCGAACGCCGAGTGCTGCCGGCAGCGTCCAGCCGAGCGGGCCGGCCTGGCCGCAATTGATCCAGTTGCGCGGCTTATAGACATGCAGGAACTGCGCGCCGGCGATCTGCGAAAGCCCGATCGTGGTGACATAGGTGGTATCGCGGCCAAATGCCTTGTTCATCTCCTCATAGACGCGCTGCGGTTTCATCGGCACCTGGTCGAAATGCGTCTTGCGCTTCATCGTCTTCTTGCGGACATGGCATTCCCTGGCCCAGCCCGACCAGTCGCGCAATTTTCCCGCGGTCTTCCATTCCGTGGCGACGTCGAGCAGCATTTTCAGTGCCGCGCCGGCATCCGAGACGACCCCGAGGTCCGGCGCGAACACACGGCCGATCTGGGTCGGCTCGATGTCGACATGGATGAATTTTTTGCCTTTGGTGTAAATGTCGATAGAGCCGGTATGGCGATTGGCCCAGCGGTTGCCGATGCCGAAGACGAAATCGGCCTCGAGCATCGTCGCGTTCCCGTAGCGATGCGATGTCTGCAGCCCGCACATGCCGGCCATCAGCCGGTGGTCGTCGGGGATCGCGCCCCAGCCCATCAAAGTCGGGATCACAGGCACGCCAGCGACTTCGGCGAACTCGATCAGCAGGTCCGAAGCATCGGCGTTGATGATGCCGCCGCCGGCGACGATGACAGGCTTTTCCGCCGCTTTGAGCATCGCCAAGGCTTTCTCGGCCTGGCCGCGCGACATTGCCGGCTTGAACGGCACCAGCGGCTCATAGGCATCGATGTCGAACTCGATCTCGGCCAGTTGCACGTCGACCGGCAGATCGATGAGGACCGGCCCCGGCCGCGACGAGCGCATCAGGTGGAACGCCTTCTGCAGCGCCATCGGCACCAGATACGGCTCCATAAGGGTGACCGCCCATTTGGCGACGGGTGCCGCGATGGCGGCGATGTCGACGGCCTGGAAATCCTCCTTGTTGAGACGCGCCCGCGGCGCCTGGCCGGTGATGCACAGGATCGGGATGGAATCGGCCGCGGCCGAATAGAGGCCAGTGATCATGTCTGTGCCGGCCGGACCGGAAGTGCCGATGCACAGACCGATATTGCCTGATCTAGCGCGGGTATAGCCTTCGGCCATGTGCGAAGCCGCCTCGACATGACGCGCCAGGATATGGCGGATGGTGTCCCTCGCCTTCAGGGCCGAATAGAACGGGTTTATGGCAGCGCCCGGCACGCCGAAGGCGTAGGAAATGCCTTCCTTTTCGAGAACGAGAACCGCTGCGTCGGCCGCGCGCATCCTGGCCATGTCAGCCTCCACGGAATTTGCTGATGGCCGATAATGCCAGTGCGCCGACTATTTTTCAATTTTTTCAAAATATTTTTTCATTTCTAAAAAGTGTCGGTTAGCTATTGATTTTGTTTAATGTTCCGTTTTCCATAGGTTCGGCTCGTAGACCAGTGAAAAACTTTTCCATTGCGTATTTGACGAAATCGGCAAGAATTGACCGCCATGGAAACCACCGAAAAACGCCAGCGCGGACGTCCGCGTGCCTTCCACGGTCCGTCCGACGCCGCTTCGGTGCAGTCGCTCGACCGGGCGCTGCGCATTCTGGCCATCGTCGCCGAAGGTAACGGCCTCTCGCTGAGCGAGATCGCCGCGCAGAGCGACCTTGCGGCATCCACCGCCTACCGCATGCTGACGACGCTGGAAAACCACGGCATGGTCGAGTTCGACAGCACCGACCAGCTCTGGTCGATCGGCGTCGAGACTTATCGCATGGGCGCGGCGTTCCTGCGCCGCCGCAAGCTGGTCGACCGCGCCCGCACCGTCATGCAGGAACTGATGGAGAAGACCGGTGAGACCGCCAATCTCGGCGTCGCCGAGGACGATTGCGTCGTCTTCGTCAGCCAGGTCGAGACGCATCAGGCGATCCGCGCCTTTTTCCGGCCGGGCACGCGCAGTTCCTTCCATGCGTCGGGCATCGGCAAGGCGGTGCTGGCGCATCTCGAGCCGGAGCGCGTCGGCGCCATCCTGCGCCGGGCCGGGCTGGAGCGCTTCACCGAAAAGACGCTGTCCGACATCTCGGCGCTGGCCCGTGACCTGGTGACGATCAAGCTGCGCGGCTGGTCGGTCGACGACGAGGAGCGGCACCCCGGCATGCGCTGCGTGGCCGCCGCCATCTTCAACGAGTTCGGCGAGCCGATCGGCGGCGTATCGGTTTCGGGGCCGACGGTGCGGGTAACGCCGGAGCGGCTGGCCGAGATCGGCCCGCTGGTGCATGATGCAGCGGCGGCGGTGACGAAGATGATCGGCGGAATCAGGCCAGCCTGAGCGCCCGACGCCGTAAGCGCGCGCGGGGCAACCCTCCAGACAAGAAAAAGGGGCCGTGGAGTGCCCCTTCTTCCGGTTGCCTGAAACGGTCCGTTCAAAGCCGGCAGCGGTGACGGTAGCCGTCGTAGCCGACATAGGTGTCCGAGTAGGGATCATAACTCTGATAGCGGTTGAGGCAGCGCCGGACGTGCCATGAGCCGCCGTTCTCGTCGATATAGACGGTCCGCGGCTGGGCGAGCGCGCTGCCGAGCAGGAAGCCGCCGACGCCGGCGGCGATGCCGATGCCAAGGTGCTTGTTGTGATGGTGCTTGTGATGGGCGGCCGAAGGCTGAACGGTGCCGGCCAGCATGGCGGCGGCGACAGTGGTGGCGATGAGGCCGGAAACGATGGTGCGCTTGAACATGATGATCTCCTTGCTGCGTTGTGTGAGAGGCGATCCATCCGCCTCTTGACGATCAGTCGTCGCAGCAAGGAAAAAGGTTCGATGATTTTTGGATTTTTTCGAAAGCGCAAAGCGGCCAGTCTGAACAGGGCTTGCAGTCAGGCGCGCATCAGGACCGCGAGGAGCGCCGGTCGACAGTCCGCCGGCGGAAGCCTCAGCCCATGCCGGTGATATAGCGCAGCCAGAAGGCGAGCGCGATGAAGCCGATGATGGTGGTGACGCCGGTCCAGTCAACGTTGGCGCTCTTCACTTGCTTGATGAGCTTCACCAGGAGAATCCAGGCCACGACGACGACCAGGGCAATGACGACAAGTCTGATCATGCGACACCCTCGCCTATGCGATTGCACCCTCGATCAATATAGGAGGCGAATTGGCCGTTTTCAGGATGCCCGCGCCGGCGGTTCCGGCGCGCTCACCGGCAGCCGAAAACAGAGTTTTGTCTTTACTGGCGCGACAAATATGCTAACCGGAGCGCCGTGCCCTTGTAGCTCAGCTGGTAGAGCAGCGGTTTTGTAAACCGAAGGTCGGCGGTTCGATTCCGTCCGGGGGCACCATTAAGATCAAGAGGTTAGGAGAAATTAAGGCTCGCCCAGATTTGCGCGCCTGTCCGTGTGGGTAACGTTTCGGGTAACAAAAAAGCCCGCCAGCGTGAGGCTGCGGGCCGTTAAATGGCTCGGAAAATTTTCTGTTTTGCCCAGTTAGGGGAACCCTCAAAAGGTTCGAAAGGGGGGCCGGCGGCGCCGCGCTCATTTTAGCGCACGACTTTGCTAGTCTCGGCAATGATTTTCGGGCTGGACCCAATCAACCACACATAACGCTTGGTGCCGGAGCCGTAAGCCCGCATTGGGCGGTTTTCTTCCGTTAGTTCCCGCGATCGGAAGGAGCTGGATCGCGCATCATTGGTGCGCGAGGCACGGATCCTGAAGAAGCGCGAGACGCCGCCGGCAAAGTCGTGACACAAGGAAAGCCCGTACCCCACGGAGGGGGCCGCGGGACTGTAAGGGGTAGACGGAGCGCTCGTGCTGACCCCTAAAGTTTCAGCTTTGCCCTTAATGCGTCGATGCGTTTGGAAGCCTCTGCCTTACTGAGGTTCTCTTCAAAGCTTTCCTCATCCTCCGCCTGCTCGCATAAGGTTTTCAGGTAAGATGCTTGGGACGGGGTCATCGGATCTTCGCCGCTTACCCATTCATCGGGATCTTTGTCGACGTTGGCGGAGGCACCGGTCTTATCGCGCAGGTCTTTCATGGCAATCTCCTATAGTAGCAGGAGGAAATGCCTTTGATCTCTTTTTGTTCCTCCCGCGGACTCGGCTTTCTGACGGTTGTGAGCACACTGCAAAACGGTGGTTTGCAGTTTGAACACCCTGCGAATTAGCAACATGACGAGTGCGGTCGCCTATTATCGAGTCTCGACACAGCGGCAAGGACGCTCGGGCTTGGGCATTGAGGCCCAGCGTGCCGCGGTCGCGCGCTTTGCCGAGGCCGAGGACATTGCCATCATCCAGGAGTTCACCGAGGTCGAAACCGAAAGGGAGCAGATGCTCTTGATCGACGCCCGCAATTGAATGCCGCCCTCGCCCTCGCACGACATACAAAATGCCCGGTGGTTGTGGCGAAGCTCGACCGACTCTCGCGCGATGTCGCCTTCATTGCCGGCCTGATGGTCCAGCGCGTTCCTTTCATCGTCGCCGAAGTCGGTGCTGATGCCGATCCGTTCATGTTGCACCTCTATGCCGCTTTGGCCGAGAAGGAGCGGCGTATGATCTCGGAACGCACCAAAGCCGCCCTCGCCTCACGCAGGACGAGCATAAAGCTCGGCAATCCGACCAACACCGCCGAAGCTGCGGCGAAAGGTCGGAAGATGTCGATCGAAGAAGCCGACCGGTTTGCCCAGACCGTGCTGCCAATCATCGCTTCCATTCAGCGGTCGGGCATCACCAGCCTACGTGGCCTGGCAATCGATCTTGAACAACCGCGGCGTTCGCAAGCGCGCAATGGCCAATGGCAGGTGTCGAACGTGCGCAACGTTCTCGCGCGGCAATCCCCTACTCTTTTATAAGCGGGAAATAGCCACCGGGGGAAATAATCATAGAGCCGCTTACAGTAGCGGCACCGGACGCGCACCAGCCGCCTTCCGTCGTTAAGATTGGACAGAGGGTAGTCTCTTCGCTTGGAGGCATAGGTTTCCGGCATGCCTTGAAATGAGGAACATATTCCTGCCTCCGATGTTCTTATTTCGTTCACTGTCGGAAACCAGAACGGCCGTTGTTTTCGGGACGTTTCATTCGTCTGCTCCTGTTCGAGGCATGCCTCGCGCCAAGCGCCGTGGGCGCCGAACATCTAAAAGAGGTCCCCGGCTGAAGATGTCCCCGGTTGACCGCCTGAGTTCGTGGAGGCTCGCAGAGAGGCTCGCGCCCCACACCAGATGTGCCCCGAGCATCAGGAGATTGCGCGTCCCCGGGTGCTCTGTGGCGGGCAAGAGTATCCGCGCAAAAGGTATCCAGCCGAGATAGCTCAGCGCCCAGACTAGGACGCCATAGCTGCCGCCGCTGATCATCCGCCGCGGCAGCAGAGCATAGATAATCCCTGCGAGGGCGCCGTAACCGAAATGGGCCGTCACGGTTGCGGTACGCAGCCCAGCTTCGCGAGTTCCGGCAACATCCACCCGCTCAATGATTTCGCGCGGCGGCAGCGGATAACCGTGGCCATCAGGAAGCATTCTGAACAGCCGGCGCATAGCTGCCGTCATCGCCAAAGTGGCCGATATGCCCGCCAAAGCTCCAAATAGGATGTTGCGCACGCGTTCCACCTTCAACGCCCCGTTTACCCGACCTCAATAACGGCAGCGACAGAATGTTCCCGAAATGCCGGCCAGTCGCCGCCGCCATTCCTATCGGAGATGAAGCGACAGCCGTCAAATTGGCGAATGATTCCGCAATTTTCCACAGGCCGAGGAAGGCTCGATCGCCCACGAGTGGCAAGTCCAAGCGCTGCTAGCGAACGATCAGTTCGGCACGCCCGCTTCGAAATTCGTACTTGGTAAGGAACGAAACGATCGCCGCAGCAATCTTTTTGCCGCCCTGTTCCGAAGGCTCGATGGCGTTGACAAAGTCGGCGTCCTCGCCGCAGATAATGCGAAGGTCGATCAGCGGAACGCCGCGCACGGCGGCTGCTCGTGTGATGCAGTCGTTGAGGATCGACAGGGCCGTTACCGCAATGCGTCTCTGGTCGGGGTCGGCATACCGGACATCGTAGATCGAGCAAATGGCGGTCGGCAGCCCGACAGCTAGAACGGCATCCAGGGTCGACATATACTCCAAGCAAAACTGCTCTCTAACTTCGGCGAGTCTCAGCAGGGTGTCGGCAACGGACCGCGATGGGGCGTTCAAAACAGAGGAGACGCCAAG
>NZ_RZSU01000034.1:0-60613 GCF_003997585.1 Mesorhizobium sp. M5C.F.Cr.IN.023.01.1.1
AGCTGAAAGGACGCGGCGCCACCAACATCCGCTTCCTCTGCCTGCTGGCGGCGCCAGAGGGCCTCGAACGCTTCATCAAGGCGCATCCCGATGTTCCGGTCTTCACCGCTTCCATCGACCGCAAGCTCAACGAGAAAGGCTATATCATGCCGGGCCTCGGCGACGCCGGAGACCGCATGTACGGGACCAAATGACCGTGCCACTCGTTTACCGATCGTTTACGCAAACGGCCGCTTTCCGCATCTGTTAAAGCGGCAAACACCATGTCGCTATAAGCATGGGCCTTCACGAAGGCCGGTCCATGCTGCGCAATCTTCTCATCCTCGGCGTGCTCGCCGTAACATCGGCGTCGTTCCCGATGCTCTATCAGTCGAATCCGCAGATGTTCGATGGCCTGCTGAAATCGGCAGTCGGGACCAGGCCGGCAGTCGAAACGCAAACGGACCTGAAACTTGCGACGGTTCCTGACAAACCGGTGACGCCGCAGCCGCTCGGCCGCAAGGTCGTGGTCGCCGCTGACGTGCGCGGGCATTTCACGTCGGCGTTCAAGCTCAATGGTCGAACGGTCGACGGCATGATCGACACCGGCGCGACGCTCGTCGCAATCAACAGTTCGACGGCACGCAGGATCGGCTTTTCGCTGAACGCGGCCGACTTCAAACACGAGGTAAACACCGCCAACGGCGCGATCAGGGCTGCCCTGGTGACCGTCGATCGGCTGCAGATCGGCAAGATAACGGTCGACGGCGTCCAGGCGGTGGTGCTCGACGACAAGGCGCTGCGCACCAACCTGATCGGTCTGAGCTTTCTCCAGCGGCTTGAAAAGTACCAGGTCGAGAACGGCGCGCTGCTGCTCGTCCAGTGAACCATGATCCCGGAAAAGTGGAAACCGGTTTTCGGAACGATCATGGTCCAACAAGAAGGTAGAGCCTTGCTGACCGGATCACCCGCGCGGCAGTATCCGCCGGATGACGGTTTTTTCCGCGGGCGGCTTTGAAGCACCGATCGCATAGGCCGAAAGCACGGCGGCCGCGGCCGCTTCGGCATCCGCGGGATTGCGGGCATGTACCAGCGCCAGCGCCTCACCGGGGCGCACCTCCGCGCCGACCGGCAACAGCCGGGTGATGCCGACCGCATGGTCGATCCTGTCGTCCGGCCGTATGCGCCCGCCGCCAAGCCCGACGACGGCGAGCCCGATGTCGCGGGTCGCGATGCCGGTGACGAAGCCGTGTTCGGTCGCCTTGACCGCAAATTCAGTCGCCGCCTTCGGCAGGTATTTTTCCGGATTCTCGACGAAATCTGCGGGGCCGCCCAGCGCCGCCACCATGCGCGCGAAGACGGCGGCGGCACCGCCGCCGGCAAGCGTCTCGGCGGCGCGCCGCATGCCGTCCTGGTTGGACGACACCAGCCCGGCAGACTGCAGCATGTCTGCGGCCAGTGCCAGCGTCACATCCTCCAGGCGCCGGTCGCGGAAGCGGCCGGTGAGAAAATCGACGGCGTTGCGCACCTCGACCGCGTTGCCGGCTGCCGACGCCAGCGGCTCGTTCATGCCGGTGACCAGTGCTGAGGTCTTCAGTCCTGCGCCATTGGCGACTTCTACCAGGCTGTTCGCCAGTGTTGTTGCGTCGCGTGACTTTTCCATGAAGGCGCCGTTGCCGACCTTTACGTCGAGCACCAGCGACTGCAGGCCGGCGGCCAGCTTCTTCGACAGGATCGAGGCGGTGATCAGCGGCACCGATTCGACAGTTCCCGTCACGTCGCGGATCGCATAGAGCCGGCGGTCGGCGGGCGCGAGATCGGCGGTCTGGCCGATGATGGCGCAGCCGGCTACGAGCACCGCCTTGCGGAACCCCGCAACATCCGGCTGGCTGATATAGCCGGGGATGGCATCCATCTTGTCCAGCGTGCCGCCGGTATGGCCGAGACCGCGGCCGGAAATCATCGGCACATAAGCGCCACAGGCGGCGACGATCGGCGCCACCATCAGCGAGACATTGTCGCCGACGCCGCCTGTCGAATGTTTGTCGGTGACTGGGCCCGGCAGGTTCGACCAATCGAGCACGTCGCCGGAGTCGCGCATGGCCAGCGTCAGCGCCACCGCCTCGTCGCGGCTCATGCCGTTGAAGAACACCGCCATGGCGAAGGCCCCGACCTGCCCGTCCGAGACGGCGCCTGCGGTCACGCCTTCGATGAAGCTGGCGATCTCCTGCGTCGACAGCTTGTGGCCGTCGCGCTTGCTGCGGATGATTTCCTGGGGAAGCATCAGGCCGGGACCTTACGCTCCGGCAAGCCATCGTGGAACACACGCTGGAGGATCGTCGCCAGACGCGCGCCGCCGACCGGCGCCATGTCCTTGGTCTCCTCGTGCGAAAGCTCCGCCCCGGTCATCCCTGCTGCAAGGTTGGTGATGACCGAGCAGGCGGCGACCCGCAAGCCGAGGAAGCGGGCGAGAATGACCTCCGGCACGGTCGACATGCCGACGGCGTTGGCGCCCATGACGCGCGCCATGCGGATCTCGGCGGGTGTCTCGAAGCATGGCCCGGAAAACCACATATAGACGCCCTTGTGCAGGGCGGTAGCCGTCGCCTTCGCCGCCGTCTCGATCGCCGCGCGAAGGCCGGCATCATAGGCTTCGGTCAGGCCGACGAAGCGGCGGTCGCTTGGCTCGCCGATCAGCGGGTTGGAGCCGGAGAAATTGATGTGGTCGGTGATCAGCATTACCGAGCCCGGCCCCATGTCCGGATCGACCGAGCCGGCAGCATTGGTGAGTATCAGGTTCGAGATGCCGAGGCCGGCGAGCACCTCCAGCGCCGGCCGCATCGCGGCCGCGTTGCCGTGCTCGTAGTAGTGGGCGCGGCCGGACAGCATCAACACTGGTGTGCCGGCGAAATGTCCCGCCACCACCTCGCCGGCATGGCCGGTGACGCCGCTTCTGGGGAAGCCCGGCAATTCGGCATAGGAAATGCGGACAGGATCATCGACCTGGTCGACAAGCCCGCCAAGGCCCGAACCCAGCACCAGCGCGGTGGCGGGCGCCAGCCCGTCCAGCCTTTCGACGAGACGATCAAGCGCTTCCTTCATTTCAACCAGCTCTTCATTTCAACATGTCGCCCTGAAAGCCGTAGGGCAGCATGTCGCCCATGGTCACGGTCTCGACCACGCCGGCATTGTCGCAGAGATAGAGTTTGGTTTCCGGCCGGCAAAATTCGGCCAGCCGCTGCCGGCAGCCGCCGCAGGGCGAGCATTTCGCCGTGCGCTCGGCGATCACCGCGATCTCCGTTATCCTGCCGCCGCCGGCCATGATGTAGTGGCCGAGCGCGGTGGTTTCGGCGCACCAGCCTTCCGGATAGGACGCGACCTCGATGTTGGCGCCGGTAAAGACGCGGCCGTCCTCGGTGCGCAGTGCCGCCCCGACCGGAAACTTCGAATAGGGCGCATAGGCCTTGGCCATGGCCGCCTTGGCCGCTTCGAACAGATCATGCGACATTTAGTTTTTCCCTCGAATGATCCCGTCCGAAAACCGGCTTCCACTTATCGTGGCCATGCTCAGCGTTCCTTGACATAGGGCACGCCGCCGGCGCGCGGCGGGATCGCCTTGCCGATGAAGCCGGCGAGCAGGATGACGGTGAGAATATAGGGCAGCGCCTGCATGAACTGCACCGGCACCTTGCCGATCAGCGGCAGCGGCGTGCCCTGCAGGCGGATCGACAGCGCGTCGAGGAAGCCGAACAACAGGCAGGCGAACATGGCGTTGACCGGCTTCCATTTGGCGAAGATCAGCGCGGCAAGCGCGATGTAACCCTTGCCGGCGGTCATATCCTTCACGAAGCCGCCATTCTGCACCATCGACAGGTAGGCGCCGGCAATGCCGGTGAGCACGCCGGTGCAGATCAGCGCCCGGTAGCGCAGCCAGGCGACCGAGATGCCAGCGGTGTCGACCGCGGCCGGGTTCTCACCGACCGCGCGCATGCGCAAGCCGAAGCGGGTACGGAACAGCACCCACCAGGTGAACGGCACGGCGAGGAACGCGACATAGACCAGCACGGAATGGCCGGAGATGAGTTCCGAATATATCGGGCCGAGGATCGGCACCCCCCTGAGCGCATCCGCACCGGGCCAGATGATCGCCCCGAACCGCTCGCCGGGCGCAAGCGCCGGCGTACGTCCTCCTTGCTGGAACCAGGCCTGGCCGAGCATGATCGTCGATCCGGCGGCGATGAAATTGATCGCCACGCCGGAGACGATCTGGTTGCCGCGATGGGTGATTGAGGCAAAGCCGTGGACCAGCGCGAAAGCGACCGAGATGAGGATGGCCATGCCGAGGCCGATATAGGCGGAATGGAAGACGGAGGCTGCGGCGGCACCGGCGAAGGCGCCGACCAGCATCTTGCCCTCGAGCCCGATGTCGAAAATGCCGGCCCGCTCCGAATAGAGGCCGGCGAGGCAAGCGAGCAGCAAGGGCACCGACAGGCGGATGGTCGAGTCCAGAACCTGGATGATGGCGTTGAACATGTCCATCTCAGGCACCCTTCCCCTTGATCGCTTCCATGCCGACAGATCTCGGGCTGAGCGAGGCGAACAGTGCCTGGACATAGGGTCGGAACATGTGCTCGAGCGCGCCGGCGAACAGGATGACCAGGCCCTGGATGATGACGATCATGTCGCGGCTGATCGCCGGCATCTCGAAGGCGAGTTCGGCGCCGCCCTGGTAGAGCATGCCAAACAGGATTGCCGCCAGCACGATGCCGACCGGGTGCAGGCGCCCCATCAGCGCCACCGCGATGCCGACGAAACCGGCACCCGAGACGAATTCAAGCGCGACATTGTGCTGATCGCCCATCGTCGGATTGAGCGCCATCATGCCGGCGAGCGCGCCCGAGATCATCATCGCGACGATGATGATGCGGGTTTCCGAAATGCCGGCATAGCGCGCCGCTCTCGAGCTGTGGCCGTAGGTGCGCATCTCGTAGCCGAGCCTAGTGCGCCAGATCAGCACCCAGACCAGAAAGGCCATGGCCAGCGCCAGCAGGAAGCTGATGTTGAACGGCGCCGAACGGATCTTGGCGCCGAACAATTCGATGACCCAGTTGAGCTTCGGCAGTTGCGCGCCTTCTAGGAAGGTACGCGTCTGCGGCGCCATCGAATTGGCCGGCTTCAAGAATCCGACCAGTGCGTAGACCATAACGCTGGCAGCGATGAAATTGAACATGATGGTGGTGATGACGATGTGCGAACCGCGCTTGGCCTGCAGATAGGCCGGGATCAGCGCCCACAGCGCCCCCATCGCCGCGGCGGCGATGATCGCCAGCGGGAAGGTGAGCCACCAGGGCAGCACGCTGTCGAAGCCCAGACAGACGATGCCGATGCCGAGACCGGCGATATAACCCTGGCCCTCGCCACCGATGTTGAACAGGCCGCAATGCGCCGCAACCGCCACCGACAGCCCGCTGAAGATGAAGGTGGTGGCGTAGAAAAGCGTAAACGCAATGCCTTGCCCACGGCCGAAGGCGCCCTCGACCAGGACGGCGGCAGCGCGGAACGGATTTTCGCCAACCAGAAGCACGACGAAGCCGGCAACGACGAAGGCAACGGCGAGATTGATCACCGGGATCAGCCCGAAATCGGCCCAGGCCGGCAGCTTGGCGTAAGGCGTGCTCATTCCGCCGCCTCCTGGCGCTCGACGCCGGCCATCAGCAGGCCGAGCTCGCCTTCGGTCGCCTCCGGTCCGCGCTCGCCGACGATGCGGCCGGCAAACATCACCAGGATGCGGTCGGACAGCGAGCGGATCTCGTCGAGCTCGACCGACACCACCAGCACCGCCTTGCCCTGGTCGCGCATGGCGATGAGCCGCTTATGGATGAATTCGATGGCGCCGACATCGACGCCGCGCGTCGGCTGACCGACGATCAGCACGCCCGGATCCTGCTCCATCTCCCGGGCCAGCACGATTTTTTGCTGATTGCCGCCGGAGAAATTGGCGGTCTTGAGCCGGCAATCCGCCGGACGGATGTCGTATTTGGTAATCTTGTCCCTGGCGTCGTTGCGGATCGCGTCGATGTGGAGGAACGGCCCCTTCAGATATCGTTCGTCGTCGTGATAGCCGAGGATCGAATTCTCGTTCTCCTCGAAGGCCAGCACCAGCCCGACATGATGACGGTTTTCCGGCACATGGGCGAGACCGCGGTCGCGCAGCTCGCCGGGATCGGCGGCCCCGGTGAGATCGATCGGCTTGCCGTCAAGCATGACGGAGCCCGAGACGGCGCGCCTGATGCCGGAAATCGCCTCGAGCATTTCGGATTGCCCGTTACCGGCGACGCCCGCGATGCCGACGATCTCGCCGGCGCGCACATCGAAGGAGATGTCGTCGACCATGGTGACGCCGCGGGAATCCTTTACTGTCAGGTTCTTCACCGCGAGCTTGACCCCGCCGGCTTCCGCCTCGCCCTTCTCGACCCTGAGCAACACGCGGCGCCCGACCATCAGCTCGGCCAGTTCCCCGACCGTGGTCTTCGTGGTTTCCCTGGTCGCCACCATCGTGCCTTGGCGCATGACCGAGACCGTGTCGGTGATCGCCATGATCTCGCGCAGCTTGTGGGTGATCAGCACGATCGTTTTACCCTGCTCCTTCAACTGCCTCAGGATGCGGAACAGATGGTCAGCTTCTGCGGGCGTCAGCACGCCCGTCGGCTCGTCGAGGATCAGGATCTCGGCGCCGCGATACAGCGCCTTGAGGATTTCGACACGCTGCTGCAGGCCGACCGGCAACTCCTCGATGATCGCGTCGGGATCGACCTCCAGCCCGTATTCGCGCTCGAGGCGTTCCAGTTCGGATCGCGCCTTGGCGATGCTTTTCTTCAGCAGTGCATCGCTTTCGGCGCCGAGAATGACGTTTTCCAGCACCGTGAAATTGTCGACCAGCATGAAATGCTGATGCACCATGCCGATGCCGAGCGCGATGGCGTCGTTGGGCGACTTGATCGACGCCGGCTGGCCGCCGACGCGGATCTCGCCGCTGTCGGCCTGGTAGAAGCCATAGAGGATCGACATCAGCGTCGACTTGCCGGCGCCGTTCTCACCGACAATGCCGTGGATGGTGCCGCGCACGATCTCCAGATTGATGTCGCGGTTGGCGCGCACGGCGCCAAAACTCTTGTTGATGCCGATCAACTCGATTGCGGCTTGCGCCATGCAGCCTGTCCCACTCTGATTTTTTTATCGCTTGGTCAAAACGCCTAGCATGACGCCCCGTCTGTGCCAATTGGCCGGAGCAGCGTTCACTCTCGACAAATCACCGCGCGCTTGTCAATTTCGAACGTGGCCGCGGCCTTCACATCGCTATCGCATCAGCCTGAAAATTGCGTTGGATTTTCAGCAGCACGACGCGAAGATTGTAAGGCTTAGAGCGTATTTTCGGCGTCCAATTGGACGCATGTCGCTCTAATGTCGCGAATCCCGAAATTCGCATCTCTTGAGAGTTGCGCAGCAAGAAACCGAGGTTTTTCAGATGACCATGCCCGCCGACCGGCTGACGACGCTGGAAATCCGCGCCGCCGAGCAGGAGAAGACCATCGAGGAACTGTCCGGCCAGATCGCCGAGCAGTGGAAGGTGATCGAGCGCATGCAGCGCAAGCTCGATGCGCTGACCGACCGCTTCCTGGCGCTGGAGGATCAGGCCGCACCCGACGTGCCGGTGACCAAGCCGCCGCATTGGTGAACCTACTGAGAAAAGCAAAACCGCCGGGCTTTCACCCGGCGGTTTCGATCAGATCGGCAATCTCACGATCAATAGGGGCAGGCATTGTCCGACATGTAATCGTGCACCTTGATGGTACCGGCGATGATGTCGGCCTTGGCTTTTTCGACCGCCGCCTTCATCGCGTCGTCGACAAGCGCCTTGTTGTTGTCGTCCATGGCATAGTCGACGCCGCCCTCCTTCAGGCCGAGATCGTTGATGCCGCCGGTGAACTTGTCGTTCTTGGCGTCCATGAAGGTATTGTAGACGGCGACGTCGACGCGCTTGACCATGGAGGTCAGCACCTTGCCGGGCTGCAGGCCGTTCTGGTTGGAATCGACGCCGATGCCGAGCTTGCCGGCGTCGGCCGCCGCCTGCAGCACGCCGACACCGGTGCCGCCTGCCGCCGCGTAGATCACGTCGGCGCCCTGGTCGATCTGCGTCTTGGCGATCTCGCCGCCTTTGGCCGGATCGTTCCAGGCTGCCGGCGTGTCGCCGGTCATGTTTTGGATGACATCGGTCGCGCCGGCCGCCTTGGCCCCGCCGACATAGCCGCAGCCGAATCTGCGGATTAGCGGAATGTCCATGCCGCCGACGAAGCCGACCTTTTTGGTCTTCGAGGCCATCGCGGCCATCACGCCGACGAGGTAGGAGCCTTCCTGCTCCTTGTAGACGACGGAGCGGACATTGGGCTTGTCGACGACCATGTCGATGATGGCGAATTTGGTCTCTGGAAACTCGACGGCGATCTTCTCCAGCGCATCTGCCCAGGAGAAGCCCGCCATGGCGATCGGATTACGGCCGTCCTCGGCGAAACGGCGCAGCGCCTGCTCGCGCTGGGTTGCGTTGCTGACCTCGAATTCCACATAGGCAATGCCGGTTTCGGCCGTGAACTTTTCGGCGCCATTGTAGGACGCCTCGTTGAACGACTTGTCGAACTTGCCGCCGAGATCGTAGAGAAGTGCTGGCTGAATGTCCGCGGCGAAGGCCGGAAGAACCATTGCAGTTGCGGCCAGGAGGCCGAGAACGATACGTTTCATATGATCCACACCCTGTCGGTTATTTTTTCCGTTATGCACCGCCTGCCAAACCGGTTCTCCGGCAGGCATGCGACGTCAGACAGGAGTGTCGTCCTCCCGCTTCCGGGCAATCTGGCACGGCCCGAAACAAAATTCACGCGGAATTTTGACCTTTGGAAAAGCGTGGCGCCGGGATGCGGCGCCACGGATCATCGTCTCGCCAAAGGCCTCAAGCGGAGGCGGCCGCCGGGATGGCGCAGGTGACGCCGGTGCCCTGCAGATTGCAATAGCCGTAGGGATTCTTCGCCAGATATTGCTGGTGGTCCTCCTCGGCGAAATAGAACTCCGGTGCCGGCGCGATCTCGGTGGTGATCCTGCCGCGGCCGGCGCCGTGCAACGAGGCCTCGTAGGCGTCGCGCGACGCGATCGCCGCCTGGTATTGCGCATCACCGAACGTGTAGATCGCCGAGCGGTAGGTGGTGCCGACATCGTTGCCCTGGCGCATGCCCTGCGTCGGGTCGTGGCTTTCCCAGAACAGCTTCAGAAGCTGTGCATAGGAGACGATCCTCGGGTCGTAGACGACGAGCACGACTTCGGCATGGCCCGTAAGGCCGGTGCAGGTTTCCTGATAGGTCGGGTTGGGGGTGACGCCACCCGCATAGCCGACGGCCGTGACCCAGACACCCTCGACCTGCCAGAACAGGCGTTCTGCGCCCCAGAAGCAGCCCAGCCCGAACATCGCCGTCTCCAGCCCCTCGGGATACGGCCCCTTGAGCGGCCGCTTCGAGACGAAGTGCTTGGATGCCGTCGGGATGGGCTTGGCGCGGCCCGGCAGCGCCTCGGCAGGCTTCGGCAGATTGAGCTTCTTGTTCAGCATGTCGCTGAGAAACATGTGCGGTCTCCCTTTCTCTTTGTTTGGGGACGCTGGAAAGTTATCAAGTCTAGGCAAACCGCCCGCTCGGCCGCTCCCGCCTGTAGCCGATCATATAGAGAACGAAGGCAAGCAC
Organism: Mesorhizobium sp. M5C.F.Cr.IN.023.01.1.1; assembly: GCF_003997585.1. Lineage (NCBI taxonomy): Bacteria > Pseudomonadati > Pseudomonadota > Alphaproteobacteria > Hyphomicrobiales > Phyllobacteriaceae > Mesorhizobium > Mesorhizobium sp. M5C.F.Cr.IN.023.01.1.1. The sequence goes on from NZ_RZSU01000034.1 coordinate 9,759, forward strand.
CGCGAACACGGCGAAGCCGGGCTGGTTGAGCACCCAGGCGATGGCGCCGTCCCATAGCAGCGGACTGGCCTTGTCGCGGACGAAGCTTTCGAAGGTGCTTCGCGTATCCGGCGAGACGGCCAGCCAGCTCGTGTTGAGCGGGGTCATGACCAGCGCGGAGGCCGCCACCGAGCGTGTCGCGTCGATCACCGCCATGATGACGGAAACCGAAAGCGCAACCAGTGCCGCGAGACGGAAGACGAAGCGGAACATCCAGACCTTACCTCCCCGGAAGCTTATCAGAAATGTCTGTATCGGCCTGATATATAGGATCTGCCCGCTTTATCCGCAATCGCGACAAGCGAAGTTGAACCCACGCCGCCGGTTTGCGCCGCTGAGGCGCCAGTCGGCAAAGACACCGCCGCCGATCGCGGCGATCGGTTACCAAGGCAGCACTGATGGCATGGACAGAGCATCCCCGTCCGACAAAGCGAATAGAGCGCCGTTATGTCTTGGCATTCGGCACCGGATCGACTAGATGAGCCCCGCGCCTGTTGCTTTGACGGCTCAGGTGCGGGGAAAGGGTGTCCGCTGGTTGACGGCGCCCACGGTGCGGAGTTGCGGACCGGAATCCCCGAAGGGAGACGCATCTCCCCAACCCGCGCGGCGAAACCGGCCGCGGCGAAAATGCTAAGACGGAGAGGTGGCCGAGTGGTTGAAGGCGCACGCCTGGAAAGTGTGTTTACGGGAAACCGTAACGCGGGTTCGAATCCCGCTCTCTCCGCCATTATTATAACGAAAACAAGTGTTTAGCGCCGTATTTGGTTTATTTGGCCACACCACTAACCTGGGCCAACGGGCGACCTATGGCAGCCCTCCAGCGAGCCACTTTGTCCAGCTTGCGATTGTGATCCCGCAGGCCATGCCAGCACAGTCGGCAATCCAGTCGAATACATCCGGACCGCGCCCTATCAGTTGCGCGCCCTGAACAACTTCAATCGCCACGCCCGAAAATGCGAGGAGAACAATCAGCTTTGTCTTGTGTTCCGTCCAGCCGAGACTTCCCAAGGCCGCCAAAACGGTGAATGCGGCGACGTGGATGAGCTTGCCATGATGCGTGAAGGTCACTCCCAAATTCTGCAGGAGCCACTCCGGAAAAAGGGCGAGCAGGAGAACGCCGGCCAACGCGACAAGGAAAGCAACCCTTGCCGCGATCGGATATGAACCTGCGCGCAACAATATAGGTCAGCCCCTTCATCCGAAGTCCAGAGGTCACGGCCAGCACGAGGTGGTCCAGAGCTAAGGCAGATTCTCAATCTCTACCCTCCAACGGAGCGGCGCATCGGCCGAACAGATGAAAGACGCGCGCCTCTGGTGGAGCGCGCGGGCATTCCACGACCAACGCATCGGGCCAACGGGATGACGCCTATGCCCAGGAGGGGAGAAGGACTGTGGGAGCATCCGAGTCAATCGGAAGATCCAGTACGCAGAAAAATCAGCCGGCCAAAGCTGGAATTAAATTACGGTGACATAAATTACGGTGATAGTGCACTTTTTGCCATGTTTGCTCGGCTGTGTGTAGATTGAAAGCATGCCTCGACTTGCATTGCCGCAGCCGATGTCGGCATCTGGGCGGCCGGTGGGCAGCGAAGCACTTCTGGACCGGATTGCCGAGCACCGGAAAAGCCGCGAAATCGGGAAACATGCCGCCGCATACTGGACCGCCCATCGGTGAGGCGCTGATGATCAAGCAAGCCTAACGGCGAATACGGTTCAACTTGTCCACGAGCGCCATCGGGAAGCTGAAGGTCTGATACATCATCCCGATGGCCGGAGGCGGCTTTGACACCGGTTGAGCATCTATCTACACCGCCCGCTCACTTGTACGGAATTAACCAATTTTGGTAGCCGGGAACAAACGGTCAACGACTCGCGTTTCTTGCGCGAGGCCGGACTCTCGTTCCCTTGGTCTGGCTGTGAAGGCCCACTATCTTTTGCATGGACAGCGGGCCTCGAAGGTTCGCAAATGCCGCGCCGGCGTTTCACTCGCACCTGCCTCAGCCCTCACGATTTGGCTATTTGTGAACGCGTCTTTGATCAGGTTTGCGCAGATGAACTCATCGACCCTTTTGGCCGGGATGCTGAAGCCTTAGCGGTGACGATTGTCGCAATCTTTCGGAACGTAACTACCAACGAGCGCGAGCTGCTCGAGGAAGTCAGGTCTCGTCGACGCTCAAAGAGCGCAGACAAGGCGCACTAGCTCTCGTCACTGAAACCCAGCAGCGACGCCTGGCGTATGTGGGTGTGGTCGCCACGGAGATGCTTGACGCGCAGCCTTACACCAGGCCTGACCCATTGGGTCGCCGGCCGTTTCTTCATGGCCTCTGGCGGCGGCCCGGCATGCTCTCGAACCCGTTTCAACAGCCGCTCCTTCATGTCCTGGCCCAAGGTGATGAAAGCGGTACCGAGATATTTCCCAGTTCCTGGCTGTGCCAAAAGGGCGAAGGCTGCCTTGCCAGGCTCGCGCTCGATGCCCAGCAGTTCGAATTCGTCGACCGTGAAGCTCTTGGTCTTCAGCCAGTTCGAGGTCGGGCCGCTGCGGTATTTGCTGTCGGCGCGCTTCGAGACAATTCCCTCAAGCTCGACCTGCTCGACGAGATAGAAGATCGACTTGGCCTCACCAGGCATGGCCTCGCTGAACTGGATCCGGCTGTTCGGCTTGATGATGCCGCAGAGAATTTCGCGGCGCGCCTTGCAGCCGATGTCGCGCAAATCATGGCCATCCAGGTGCAGAATGTCGAATGCGCAGAGGTACATGCCATAGGGATTGTTGTGGACGGCGTTCTGGAGCGCGCTGAAGTCGGGCATACCGGCCTTGTCGGTGACGACCGCCTCGCCGTCGATGATGGCGTTCTTGACCTCAAGCTCCGTCGCCGCTTCCACGATGCCCAGATATTTACGCGTCCAGTCCTTACCGGTTTCGGCATAGACGCGGATATCCTCGGGGCCGTTGATGATGATCTGGGCACGATAGCCGTCGAGCTTGATCTCATGAATCCAGTCGTCACCCTCGGGCGGCTTGGCCACCAGCTTGGGCTCCATCGGGAGGATGAACTCTAGCCGGCCGGTGCCGGCCACTGCCTGCCTACGCATGGAACCTAGTCTAGGTCACCGGCGTATATTAGCCATAGTGAATATGACGAAATTCCAAAAGGACGTGCGATATGGCAGACGACAAAAGCAAACGCGACTTTCGCGACCGCAACAAGATATCGGCGAACGACGATTATGAGGTGAACTTTTTCGCTCTGCAGAACAACATCACGCCAGAGCAGGTGCGCGAGCTGATCCGCAAGCACGGCAACGATCGGGCGACCCTGACCGCCGCCGCGAAGGCATTGCCGGCACAATGATGACCAAACTCTCGGAGGCGCGAGCCTTTTGGTGGCTCAGCACATCTCGACGCCGTCTAGCGTGGAACCGCAGGTGTTCCCGAGACTGAGCGCGCCGATTTCGGCGGAGAAAACCACGAAGGCAAAGATGAGCACGCTGACAGCGACGATCATGGAGCCGGTGGCGACGATCGGCTCAAGGGCTGGATTTCCATGCAGCATCACGTAAAGAGCCATCACGACCAGGCCAAGATTGTAGACGCCGGGACCATCGCAATCCTGCGGGCGGCTTTTGTCGGGTTCAGAGCGTAGTACCCACCGAATATTGCACTTGTCACCCATCCCAAGAAGGTTGATGTGCGCGTGGCACCGTGATTGCCTGAAATTGCCATCTGCAGGCTGGCTAAGGAAGACGATCGCTGCCTTGAAAAAGAGATCCGAGATTTCGGCATGTCATGTCCTCCCCAAGCCGTTGCTGGCGGCCCGGCAGCCTATGGGGGTGACCGGCCAGCCACCGGGCCTAACCGGCTTGCGCCGGCTGACGAAAACATGCGCTCACGCTAATGTAATTGCAACATCGAGATGCCGGTGCGCACAGCGAGGTTGACGATCTCGACTCCTGTCCCAAAGGCTGGTTGGCGGGTCATCCCGTGAAGACGATGATCTCCTTCGCACCGCCGACTCCAGACAGTGGAATTACGGCGACAGTGCACTGTTTGGCTGTTCGCTCGGCTGTCGCTGTAGATTGACCGTATGGCTCGACTTGCATTGCCGCGCCGCCGATTTCGGCATCTGCGCAGCCGACTGGCAGCGAAGTAATTCTGGGCCCGGCAAACCGGACAGCCGTGAAATCGGAAAGACGCGGCAGGCGGGGATAGAGATGGTGCACTGTCACCGTAATTCCCGTAATTCCCGCCGACTCGGTAGGCCTATCAATTTAGATCGTCAAAGCCGGCAACCCAGCGATCGCGTTTCTCTAAAGTCGGACTAACCGGCCTTTCGCTTTCAGGTACGGATCGCCACCGTACTGCTCGGCGTCTGAAGTGCAGATAACGCCTGCCTCCTTCCCGCCGCACTTCGAGCAAGCACACGCGCTGCTGCAATTCACGTACGGCGACTCCTCGGCGGCCAGGACGCCGGCAAGAGTCATGCGAGCAAAACAGGAACCAGGATCACCGCCACAACTGAACCGTGCATTTTGCTTCCGTGTGTTGCGCCGCAGTTACAGTTCAGCCTCAACCTGTGTGTTATTCAACTTTTGGTGACTTCCTTTCAACACAGGCATCAGTCCATGAAGAAAATCGCATTTGCCACTACGCTCCTGCTCGGTTTCAGCGGTGCGGCCTTGCTTGCGGCTCCGGCCTTCGCGGCCGATGCAGTTGTTTACGAGCCCACGGCGCCCGTCGCTGTTGCTTACGACTGGAGCGGCTTTTATGTCGGTCTTCAGGGCGGCTATCTCTGGGGGCAAGCAGAACACAGCTACTCCAACGGTGCGCCAAGTGACGATTCCGATCCCGATGGCTTCATTGGTGGCGTCCATGTCGGGTACAACTGGCAGTCCGGCGCTTTTGTTTACGGTGTCGAGGGCGATTTCGAAGGCGGTGACGTGGAGGGCAGCTTCGAAAATGCTACCGGAGCGACTTCTGTTGGAACCAGCGAATTGAACTGGCAGGGCTCGATCCGCGCAAGGCTCGGCTACGCATACGACAACGCACTTCTCTACGTTACTGGCGGCTGGGCGATTGGCGATTTCGACTTCGGTGGCGGCCCGTTCCCGCTTCCTGCCAGTGGGGGCTATTCGGATACGCTCAACGGCTGGACAATCGGTGCCGGCGGCGAGTGGGCCTTCAACGAACATTGGACCGCGCGACTGGCGTATCGGTATACAGACTTCGGAGAAGCCTCAGGCAACTTAGCTCCGGGATTCCCGGATGTCGATATGCCGGTTGACCTAACCACGCACGCGGTGAGGGTCGGCGTCAGCTACAAGTTCTGATCCTTTGGGACGCAAGGAAAACCCCGGCCCAGCGGCCGGGGTTTTCGTTTGGGCTCGATTGGCCATCACCGCCTCAAGATCCGAACCGCCCTACACCAATGTAACTGCAACATCGAGATGCCGGTGCGCAGCGAGGTTGACGATCTGGACTCTCATCCCAAAAAAGGTGGTGGGCTGGTTGGCGGACGGTGAAAGGAAGTCGCTTGCGATGTGCAGCATGTCGCGTCCAGTGCGAGACAGAATCGCCGGGAGCGGAAAGCAAATTCGGTTCGCTCCCGCTATTTGAAAAGGACTGCAATGGCGCGATCGCCCGCGCGAAAAACGCTAGCCAAGACGCCGCAGGTGATCGACAAGGGCGCGCAGCTTCGGCGCTACGTTGCGACGGCTCGGAAAATAGAGGTAGAAGCCGGGAAAGCGCGGGCAATACTCCTCGAGAACTGGCACCAGTTCGCCCCGATCGATCCACGGGCGAAAGCTCTCCTCCATGCCGAAGGTGATGCCGGCGCCGGCGATGGCGAGCTTTATCATCAACGCCATGTCGTTGGTCGTGATCTCCGGCGCAACGGCGACGCTGAACTCCTTGCCGCTTTCTGCAAATTCCCAACGGTAGGGCGCGACCTTCGGCGCGCGGCGCCAGCCAATGCAGCGATGGCCGGCGAGCTCCCTCGGATGCGAAGGCGCCCCGAACCGATCGCGATAGGCCGGCGCGCAGACGGCCAGCTGCCGCTCGTCACCGGCGACAGACACCGCGATCATGTCCTGCTCGATCACCTCGCCGAGCCTGACGCCGGCATCGTATCCCCCGGCGACGATGTCGAACTCCTCGTCCGTCACCGTGATGTCGATCTGAACCTCGGGATTGGCTTCGGCAAAGGTCGCCAGGAACGGCCCTGAAAGAAAGCGCTCGGCGATCGACGAGACCGCGAGCCGCAACTGCCCGCGCGCACGCCCGCGCATATCCCCGGTGGTCTCCATTGCCGCGCGCATGTCGGCAATGGCGGGCGCTATCCCGGCGTGGAGGCGTTCGCCAGCCTCGGTCAGGCTGACGCTTCGCGTCGTGCGCTGGACAAGCGCGATACCGAGCGTCTCTTCCAGCCGCTTCATCGTCTGACTCACAGCCGAGCGGGTGACGCCCATGCGGTCCGCGGCCGCACGAAAGCTCCGCTTTTCGGCCACAAGGGCGAACACCGCAAGCGCATTGAGATCCGGCTGCATTGGTTAGCTATGCTTTCCACGCTGTGAACAAATGGTCGTCTTATCGCAACAGTGAAACAAATCCATCTTCGTGGCAACCGCGTGCATGGCGGCAGGATCAACCAGACGGAGACGAAACATGTCCCTCAACAAAGTTGTGCTCATTACCGGGGCTTCGAGCGGCATTGGCGCCGCCATCGGCCGGGAGCTCGGCGCTGCCGGAGCAAAGGTCATGCTCGGTGCGCGCCGCACCGATCGGCTGGACGCACTCGCAGAAGAGATCAGGGCAAAGGGCGGAGATGCAATGACACGCCGCCTGGACGTAACCGACCGCGCCGATGTCGCCGCCTTTGCCGAGACGGCGCGCCAGGTCTGGGGACGCGTCGACGTGATCGTCAATAATGCCGGCGTCATGCCGTTGTCGCTGATGGCCTCGATGAAGGTCGATGAATGGGACCGGATGGTCGACGTCAACATCAAGGGCGTGCTCTACGGCATCGCCGCGGTGCTGCCGGAGATGACGGCCCGAGGTTCCGGCCATGTCGTCAACATCGCCTCCATCGGCGCGCTTTCGGTGTCGCCGACAGCCGCGGTCTATTGCGCGACCAAATACGCGGTGCGCGCCATCTCCGATGGCTTGCGGCAAGAGCACGACAACATCCGCATCACCTGCATCCATCCCGGCGTGGTCGATAGCGAGCTCGCCGACACGATCACCGATCCGGTCGCGGTGGAAGCGATGAAGACCTATCGCGCCATTGCGCTGCAGCCCGACGCGATCGCCCATACCGTGCGCTTTGCCATCGAACAGCCGGACGATGTCGACGTGAACGAGATCGTCATCCGGCCGACAGCCAGCAAGTAGGGAGGCAGAAATGGGTTTTCGTTTTCACACCTCGTCGCGCGATCGCAGCATCGCAAACGCTCTCCGAGCTGTTCACGGAGCGTCGCGCCGCTCCCGGCAAACAACCCTGAGGAACTGTCGCATGAACCAGATTTCGACCCTTGCCGCTGCCGTGCTTCTTGCCGGCGCCGCCGTTTTACCCGTACAGAAAGGTCTCGCCCAGATGAATGTCGAGCAAAATACGGTTACCCAACCTTCGGGAAGCCATCCCTATGTCGGGATGTGGGTCACGGCCGATGGCCATATCCGCCACGACTTGCTTCCAAACGGTCGCTATGACGAAGCGCGCGGAAACCGTGAGAGCGCGTACCAAGGGCGCTATGAGATCCGAGGAAATCACATCGACTACTGGGACGACACCGGCTTTACCGCTGACGGAACGTTCATTGACGGCGTGCTGCATCACGCAGGTATGATCTTGTATCGGGAGAAGTAGTGACGTTCGTCGAATCTCGACAAAAAATCGTTATCGCTGCACCATATGTCATTTGGTGCGAAGCCAAAAAATAGGGGCTCACCTTGCCTACCGAACCACATTCTCCACGGCTTGCTGTCCCCGGTCCGATTGGCCTCTGGTCGGACCACTATTTCACTGGCGGAAACCGCCATTCGGCGTATCATTCTCGCGGGGCAGGGTTCATGGCGGAGGAGGCCAATGAACATCGTTTCGAGAGTGCCTGTCGTTGACGTGACGGCCCAGGAACTTGTTTCATCTGCGCTTTCAAGATTTCGCGCCGGCGACACTATATCGACCAGAGCCGCATTAGACGCCATCCGCCGGGCAGCCCCGGCTTTTGAGGACAGCGACGACCATCTGGTCGAGCTCGTCGTGATGACCGCAATTGGTAGGACCATGGGGGTCGTGTTCGACCATCGGTCCCGTTAGTGCATGCCGCCCAGCTTGTGCACTGTCTGAACTACTGGCGACGTAAGCCCTTCAGTAACCATAAATTGTGATCGGGATGGATCACGCCATTCGTCATCGGAACGTATAACCCCGCTGCGCCGTTGCAGTCCTTCGAGTCAAGGAGTGGCGGTGATGCGTGATGAACAATTCGACGTTCCGGTGACGATCGAGAGCGGACGGATCGGCCGCCCCCTCTCTGTGACGAGGACGGTCCAGGCGGCCTCGCTTCTGGTCGACAAATGGCCAGACGAAAAGCGCGGGCCGAAATATCGCGCGGCCTTGAAAGCCATGATGGATGCAATGGAGCAGCGGCGGGCGGTTGGCAGTGCGCGGCGGGCGTTCACGGCCGCCGCCAAGGAAGCCCATGTGTTTGTGCGCGAAGGCCGGCACTAGTGCATGTCGCGCAAACGTGTGCAGCGGTTTTGCGAGAACGACATGCACAGAAACAACGCCTTAAAGCGCGTCGCATGAATGCGTTCACACGCGACGCGCTTTAAGGAACCTCACGAAATCTCCATCGTTATGCTCTAGGTCAACGAGGAGAACTGCCATGCCCGACGACAAGACCAAGACCGACGATCGCGATCGCTCGCAAGTAGCCGGTGACGAAGACTATGAGGTGAGGCATTTCGCCGAGGAAGCCGGCATCACTCCCGACCAGGCGCGCACGCTGATTAAGCGCCACGGCACCGATCGCAAGGTGCTGAACGAAATCGCCAAGAGCATAAAGGCGTTGTGATGGCTGAAAAACGAAACGCAATGGCCGATCGGAAGAAACGCGAACCGGACGACGAGGAAGCCCTGCGCTTGGCCGAGACGACCGACGTTTCGCCCAACCAAGCCAAGGATTTGATGCGCAAGCACGGCAAGGACAGCGCCAAGGTCGAGAAGGAAGCGAAGAACTTCAAGGCCGAAGGCTGAGCCGCCGATTTGGCGGAGCGTTGCCATGCCCGCACCAGGGTCCTACGCTGGCGTGACGGCCGGCAATGCCAAGCGGCTTATCAATTTTCTAACAAATTCGGCCTATTCCCGTTCTAACCATGGGAGCTGGGCTTTTGGCGCAAACAGAGAAAATCGCGGCGCGACGCGCCGTCGCGCTGTCGGTTGTCGTGCCGTGCTATAATGAAATCGGTGGGGTCGCCGAACTTTACCGGCGCGTCACAGCCGTTTGCCATGAACAAGCGGGGCATTCCTACGAGATCGTGCTGGTCATCGACGGAGCCACCGACGGCACCCGCGAGGCCATATTCGAACTCGCCGAACAGGACAGCCACGTCGTCGGCATAGACCTCGCCCGAAATTACGGCCACCAGATTGCGCTCAGCGCGGGCCTGGAGTTCTGCCGCGGCCAGCGCATTCTCATTCTCGATGCCGACCTCCAGGACCCGCCGGAATTGCTCAAGGCCATGATGGCAAAGATGGATGAGGGGTTCGACGTCGTCTATGGCCAGCGGGTGAAGCGCCAGGGCGAAGGCTGGTTCAAGCGCGCAACCGCCGCATTGTTCTACCGTCTGCTGCGCAAGATGGTGGACGTCGACATGGCGCTCGATTCCGGGGATTTTCGACTTATGAGCCGCCGCGCGCTTGATCATCTCAATGCGATGCCCGAGCGTTACCGCTTCATTCGCGGCATGGTGAGCTGGATCGGCCTGAAGCAGGTGGCATTTGCCTATGAGCGGCACCAGCGTTTCGCAGGCACCACGCATTACCCGTTGAAGAAGATGGTGCTTCTGGCAATGGATGCGATGACGAGCTTCTCCATCGTGCCCTTGCGGTTCGCCTCGCATCTCGGCTTGATCTTCGGCTTTCTCGGGCTTGCTGCGCTCGGCTACACGCTCTTCTCATGGTTTGCCGGCAGCGTGTTGCCCGGCTGGACCAGCCTGGCGGCAATCGTCCTGATCCTCGGCAGCGTTCAGCTTCTGGTCCTTGGGATTTTCGGGGAATATCTCGGGCGCATGTATATGGAGACCAAGCGGCGGCCGCTTTACCTCATAAACGAGATTGCTGCCCATGATCCTGCCGCCGGGAAACTGCCCGTCCATCGTCTTCAGGAAATGGCCCATGAACTGGCGAAGGGAGCCGCGCGTGCTTCAGGCCGAGTTTGATCAGTTCGCGCTGGAATATCAGCAGCAGCATGCCGCAAGTATCCGGCTGAGCGGCGAAACCCCGGATTTCTTCGCGCAGTACAAGATCGACGACGTCGCCGCAAGGCTGGCTCACTCCAACGTGAAGCCGCGGCGGATACTCGACTTCGGCGCGGGCGTCGGCAATTCGCTGGGGCCCATGCGCGCCGCATTTCCCGACAGCGAAATCACCTTGCTCGATCCCTCCTCCCAGTCGCTCGACATCGCCCGCAAGCGCTTTCCCGGCCAAGCCGATTTCAGGCACTTCGACGGCGAAACGATCCCTTATAACGACGCAAGTTTCGATCTCGCCTTCGCCGCATGCGTGTTCCATCACATCCCTGAAGACCTCCATGTCGGCCTGATCAAGGAGATCGAGAGAGTGCTGACCGGTGGTGGCAGCTTCTTTTTATTCGAGCACAATCCCTGGAATCCGCTGACGACGCACGCGGTGCGAAACTGTGCTTTCGACGAGAACGCAATTCTGATCAACAGCCGCGATTTGCGCAAGCGAATGGCTGCGGCCGGCTTCTCCAAATCCGATGTCGTCTACCGGATCTTTTTCCCACGCGTGCTCGCAAAATTGCGACCCTTGGAGCGCTTCCTGACCAGGATGCCTATGGGAGCCCAATATTTCGTGCATGCGGTCAAGCCTGCCGTTTGAGCGGACGCCCTGCCCTCGGATGAGCGACAAGCTGAAACCGCCAATCGATCTGCCGCAGAGCGGCTTGGAGCTATGATATGAACGGGATTCAGGCGACCGTTGCGACCGCGTCGTCGGTCGACGACGCGCAGCGGGCCAGGGCGATGTTCTGCCTGCTCGTCGCACCTCTCGTGGCATTCGCGCTTTCCGCCCACGCCCAAGCCATCCTGCAGGACCCCGACTGTTGGTGGCAGGTCAAGGTGGGGCTCGATCTGCTGGCAAATCGTACGTTCCCGCTCGTCGACAGCTATTCTCATACTTTCGCCGGCCAGCCGTGGATCGCCAAGGAATGGCTTGGACAGGTTCTCCTCGCGCTCGCCTACACGACAGGCGGCTGGAACGGCGTGGCGCTGCTGATCATCTCAACCATCGCCCTGACGGGCGCGCTGCTCTCATGGTGTCTCAGCACCTGGTTGAGACCGATGGCGGCAGTGGGACTGGCCTTGTTCGCGGCGGCCTTGATCTCCCCGATCTACACCGCGCGTCCGCACATCTTTACCCTGCCCATCATCGTGATCTGGACCGCAATGCTTTTCCGCGCAGCGCGCAATGAGCAGGGACCGCCTCTGTGGCTGCTTGCCCTGCTTGTCTTGTGGGCCAACCTCCACGCGACCTTTACCCTTGGCTTCGTCATCGCGGCTTTCGCCGGCCTCGATCTTCTTGTGCGAACCCGCCTGTCCAACCCCGTACTCCTTCGCAAATGGGTTGCCTTCGGACTGCTCTGCCCGGTGGTCAGCTTGATCAATCCCTACGGCATCAAGGCCATCCTTGCCACTTTCACAGTAGCCTATGGCAATGAGGCGGTTCCCTTGATTATCGAGTGGAAACCGTTCGACGCCTCGGATCAACCGTTCCAGGAAGTGGGTATCCTACTGTTCTTTTTCGCGCTGCTTGTGTCGAGACTTCGCGTCGGCTGGGCAAAGGCGCTGTTCATCGTCTTTGCCTTGCATATCTATCTCACCCATCTGCGCTTCATGTACCTGTTCTTTCTGCTGGTCCCGATCGTGCTTGCGGCCGAGATTGCCGAGCAATATCCCGCGCTTTCCCTGGCGAAATGGGTGTCCGACAGACGCGACGGGCTGGAACGGTTTTTTGCAGAGCGATTTTACCGGATCTGCGGCGTGGCAGGCGTTTTGCTGGTGGGGGCAACCGCAATGCTCACGAGCGCCTATCAGGTCGAGCCGAGCCAGAAGACTTCGGCCAAGGATGCGCTCGCATTTGTCGAAAATAATCATTTGTCAGGCAATGTCCTGAATTCCTACAACTTCGGCGGCAGCTTGATCTTCCATGGAATCAAAACATTCATCGACGGCCGGACAGATCAGCTCTTTCTCAACGGCTTTATGAAGACAGATGCCGAGACAGGACGCAGCGGTGGAAAGCCTGTCCTCGAAGCCCAGCTAAAGAAGCATGCGATAGACTGGGCCTTGCTGACGCCGGACGACAGCCGCATTCCATTCTTCGATGAACTGGGCTGGAAGCGCGCGTATGCCGACGACTATGCCGTGATCTATACGCGCGATCGCTGATTTCGGCAGCTTCGCGCCGGCGCACGACTTGTCTTTAAACGCCGTGCGCCGAGATCCCGGCGGGAAAATCCCTATAGAATTTTTATTTCTTTCCTCTTCGCCACGTCTCGAACCTTTATGGTGTTTCGAGCCATATTCCACCTGAAACATACATCTCGGTCACTCTGCCGTTGTGGCGGGGTGCTCCGTATGATTTCGGACCTGCCGTCTGCAGGTGAAGCGAGAATAAAGCGAAAAATAAGGAACACGCGCGATGGACATCATCGTTCTCGGAATAGGGTTTTTGTTTTTTACCCTGTTCTTCGCCTTCATCAGAGCCTGCGACAGTCTTTAGGCGGAAGAATCGCAACATGCTTGTCGACTATATCCTCGGTGGCGCTGTGATCTTGTTCCTTCTCGCCTACCTGACATACGCCCTCGTTCGCCCAGAACGTTTCTAACGGCAACTGTGCGAAGGCACGGAAAGCTACACCTATGACTTTCAACGGATGGATACAGATCCTCGTCTATTGCGGGATCGTTTTTTTGCTCGTGAAGCCGCTCGGCGGCTACATGTATCGCGTTTTCAGCGGCGACCGCACATTCCTGTCGCCGATTTTGGGTCCTGTCGAGCGACGCCTTTATCGCATCTCGGGAACCAGCGAGCGTGAGGAGCAGCACTGGACCACCTATGCGGCGGCCCTGCTGTTCTTCAACCTGGCCGGTTTCCTGGTGCTCTACGTCCTGCAGCGGCTGCAAGGCAGCCTCCCTTACAACCCCGCCGGTATGACCGCCGTCGAACCCGGGCTCGCCTTCAACACCGCCGCCAGTTTCATGACCAACACCAACTGGCAGAACTACGGCGGCGAAAGCATGATGTCCTATCTCGTGCAGATGGCCGGCCTCACCGTGCAGAACTTCCTGTCCGCGGCGACCGGCATCGCCATCGCAATCGCGCTGATCCGCGGCTTCACCAAGGCTTCCGGCAAATCGATCGGCAATTTCTGGGTCGATATGACCCGGTGCACCCTTTACCTGCTGTTGCCGCTCTGCATCGTGCTGACGCTGGTCTATGTCTATCTCGGCATACCGCAGACGCTCAGCGCCTATCTCGACGCTACAACATTGGAGGGCGCGCGGCAGACGATCGCGGTCGGGCCAGCCGCCTCCCAGATCGCCATCAAAATGCTCGGCACCAATGGCGGCGGCTTCTTCAACGCCAATGCCGCGCATCCTTTCGAAAATCCCGACGCGATCTCGAACCTCATCCAGATGGTTTCGATCTTCGCCATCGGTGCGGCGCTGACCAACGTCTTCGGCCGCATGAACGGCAACCAGCGCCAGGGTTGGGCGATCTTGACCGCGATGGGCCTCCTGTTCATCGCTGGCGTCGCCGTCTGCTACTGGGCGGAGGCGTCAGGCAATCCGCTGGTTCATGCGCTGGGCATCGACGGCGGTAACATGGAAGGCAAGGAAACGCGCTTCGGCATCGCTTTGTCGGCCCTGTTTGCGGTCATCACCACGGCCGCGTCCTGCGGCGCCGTCAACGCGATGCATGACAGCTTCACCGCGCTTGGCGGCATGATCCCGATCATCAACATGCAGCTCGGCGAGGTCATTGTCGGCGGTGTCGGCGCCGGCCTCTACGGCATCCTGATGTACATCGTGATCGCCGTGTTCGTCGCCGGACTGATGGTCGGACGCACGCCCGAATATCTCGGCAAGAAGATCGAGGCCAAGGAGATCAAGATGGCAATGCTGGCCATTCTCTGCCTGCCGCTGGCGATGTTGATCTTCACCGCCATCGCGGTGGTGCTGCCGACAGGCGTCGCTTCGATGGCCAATGACGGCCCGCACGGCTTCTCCGAGGTTCTCTATGCCTACACCTCGGCTGCCGCCAACAACGGCTCGGCCTTTGGCGGCCTGACCGGCAACACGCCCTGGTACAATGTCACGCTCGGAATCGGCATGCTCATGGGCCGCTTCCTGGTCATCATCCCGGCTCTGGCGATCGCCGGTTCGCTGGTCGCCAAGAAGACAGTGCCCGCCTCCGCCGGCACCTTCCCGACCGACGGGCCGCTGTTCGTCGGGCTGCTGGTCGGCGTCATTCTGATCGTCGGCGGCCTCACCTTCTTCCCGGCGCTGGCGGTCGGACCGATCGTCGAGCACCTGGCTGGCGTCCACGGGCAGACATTCTGAAACCGCCCCACTTTGGATCAATGTCATGGCCTGGTTCGAAACCATACGCCGCAAGATTCGACATCGAGCCGATCAGAAGCGGGCAACCCCTCCTCCTTTCCCGACCATGTCCACCTTCCTTGGCATCGCGGCAGTCATGATCGTGATCTGGTTGCTGGCCTCCGCGCTTCCGCATCTACTTTCGGCATCCGATCGATCGGCGCCATCCAACAACATCGACACTGGAGCCACTAAATGAGCCAGTCCAAATCCGCTGTTATCATGGATGCCCGCATCCTGCTGCCTGCCATCGGCGGCGCCTTCAGGAAACTGAACCCGCGCACCTTGATGCGAAATCCGGTGATGTTCGTCGTCGCTGTCGTCTCGGCGCTCACGTCAGTCCTGTTTGTCAAGGATCTTGTCACCGGCGGCGGCAATCTTGGCTTCTCCCTGCAGATCATCATCTGGCTGTGGTTCACCGTGCTGTTCGCCAACTTCGCTGAAGCGGTCGCCGAAGGCCGAGGCAAGGCGCAGGCCGATTCGCTGCGCAAGGCGCGCACCGAGACCCAGGCCAAGCTGTTGACCGGCGACGACCGCACCAAATTCAAGCTGGTGCCCGGCACCAGCCTGAAGGTCGGCGACGCCGTCCTCGTCGAGGCCGGCGACATCATTCCGTCGGACGGCGAGGTGATCGAAGGCGTCGCTTCGGTCAACGAGGCGGCGATCACCGGCGAATCCGCGCCGGTCATTCGTGAATCCGGCGGCGACCGTTCTGCGGTAACCGGGGGCACGCAGGTTCTGTCCGACTGGATCCGCGTGCGCATCACCGCGGCCTCCGGCCATACGTTCCTCGACCGCATGATCTCGCTGGTCGAAGGCGCCGAGCGCCAGAAGACACCCAACGAGATCGCGCTCAACATCCTGCTCGTTGGCATGACGCTGATCTTCGTGCTGGCCACCGCGACGATCCCGAGCTTCGCCTCCTATTCGGGCGGCTATATCTCGGTCACCGTGCTGGTCGCCCTGTTCGTAACCCTGATCCCGACGACGATCGGCGCCCTGCTGTCGGCCATCGGCATTGCCGGCATGGATCGCCTGGTGCGGTTTAACGTGCTGGCCATGTCGGGCCGCGCCGTCGAGGCGGCGGGCGACGTCGACACGCTGCTGCTCGACAAGACCGGAACGATCACGCTCGGCAACCGCCAGGCGACGGCATTCCGCCCGGTCAAGGGCGTCACCGAGCAGGAGCTGGCCGACGCGGCGCAGCTTGCCTCGCTTGCCGACGAGACGCCGGAAGGCCGCTCGATCGTCGTGCTGGCGAAGGAGAAATACGCCCTCCGTGCCCGGGACATGGCAACACTGCATGCCGCTTTCGTGCCCTTCACCGCGCAAACCCGCATGAGCGGCGTCGACATCGATGGCTCGTCGGTTCGCAAGGGCGCGGTCGATTCGGTGCTCGCCCACGTCAGTCGGTCGACCGTCGCCACGCATGGTACGCGCCCCAGCAGCGACACCGTCCGCGACCTTCAGGCGATCGCCGACGACATCGCCAAATCCGGCGGCACGCCGCTGGCGGTCGAGCGCGACGGACGTCTTCTCGGCATCGTCCATCTCAAGGACATCGTCAAAGGCGGCATCAGGGAACGCTTCGCCGAACTGCGCAAGATGGGGATCCGCACCGTAATGATCACCGGCGACAACCCGATGACGGCGGCGGCGATCGCGGCGGAAGCCGGCGTCGACGACTTCCTGGCCCAGGCGACGCCCGAGGACAAGCTGAAGCTGATCCGCGACGAACAGGCCAAGGGCAAGCTGGTCGCCATGTGCGGCGACGGCACCAATGATGCGCCGGCCCTTGCGCAGGCCGATGTCGGCGTCGCCATGAACACCGGCACGGTCGCCGCGCGCGAAGCCGGCAACATGGTCGACCTCGACAGCGATCCGACCAAGCTGATCGAGATCGTCGAAATCGGCAAGGCGCTGCTGATGACGCGCGGTTCGCTGACAACCTTCTCGATCGCCAACGACGTGGCCAAGTATTTCGCTATCATCCCGGCCATATTCGCCGTCTTCTACATCGCGCCCGGGCAAACCGCCGGCCCGCTGCAGGCGCTCAACATCATGCATCTGGCAACGCCGCAGAGCGCCATTCTCTCGGCCATCATCTTCAACGCGCTGATCATCATCGCGTTGATCCCGCTGTCGCTGAGAGGCGTCAAATATCGCGCGATCGGCGCGGGCGCGCTGCTCAGCCGCAACCTCCTTGTCTACGGCCTCGGTGGCATCATTGTCCCGTTCGTCGGCATCAAGGCGATCGACCTGGCCATCACCGCCCTCGGTCTCGCATAAGGAATTACCTCCATGCTCAAGCAAATCAGACCCGCGATCGTAATGATCGTTTTCTTCACCATCCTCACCGGCCTGATCTATCCGATCGGCATGACCGGCATTGCTCAAGCTGTGTTCCCGCGCCAGGCCAATGGCAGTCTGATTGAGAAGGATGGCAAGGTCATCGGCTCCGAACTGATCGGTCAGGCCTTCGCCAGCGACCGCTATTTCCATGGCCGCCCATCGGCTGCCGGCGACGGCTCCAACGCCGCCGCATCGAGCGGCTCCAATCTAGGGCCGACCAACGCCAAGCTGATCGATCGCATCAAGGGCGATGCCGAAAAGCTGAAGGCGGAAAATCCAAGCCAACCGGTGCCGATGGATCTGGTCACGACCTCAGGCAGCGGCCTCGATCCGCATATCAGCCCCGAAGCCGCCTATTTCCAGGTCGCCCGGGTGGCCAATGCCAGGAGCGTTGATGAAGCCAGCATCAAGTCGCTTGTCGACAGCCACATCGAGGACCGCGAACTCGGCTTCATGGGCGAACCCATTGTCAACGTGCTAGCCCTCAACCTTGCACTGGACGATGCCACGAAGCAATGAATGGTAAGCGCCGGGGATCGACACGATCCCCGGCGCCGATCATGATCGGACCTGATGCCGGACGACAGTCGCAACACTGAAACCAGGCCCTCACCCGACGCGCTGCTTGATCGTGCGGAGCGGGAGGCGCGCGGTCGCCTGCGAATATTCCTGGGCGCAGCGCCCGGTGTCGGCAAGACCTATGAAATGCTGATGTCGGGCCGTGCAAGATTGGCCGACGGGATGGACGTGGTGATCGGCGTCGTCGAAACGCACGGCCGCCAGGAAACCCAGGTGCTGGTCGACGGCTATGAGGTCATCCCGCGCCGCAGGGTTGAGTATAAGGGGCGCATGCTGGATGAGATGGATATTGACGCCATCCTCGCCCGGCGCCCGGCGCTGGTCCTCGTCGACGAGCTCGCCCATACCAACGCTCCGGGCAGCCGCCACCCCAAGCGCTATCTCGACGTTCAGGAAATCCTGACGCACGGTATCGACGTCTACACGACGCTCAACATCCAGCATGTCGAAAGCCTGAACGATGTCGTGGCGCAGATCACGCGCGTCAGAGTGCGCGAGACGGTTCCAGACTCCGTCATCGACCAAGCCGACGACATCGAGATCATCGATCTCACTCCCGACGACCTGATCAAGCGGCTCGAGGAGGGCAAGGTTTATATCCCCAGCACCGCCCAGCGCGCCATCGAGAACTATTTCTCGCCGGGCAATTTGACGGCGCTAAGGGAACTGGCGCTCCGCCGCACCGCCCAGCGCGTCGACGAGCAGTTGCTGATCCACATGCAGGCCCACGCCATACCCGGACCCTGGGCGGCGGGGGAAAGGGTCCTCGTCTGCGTCGACGCGCGTCCGGGCGGGGCGGCCCGTGTCCGCTATGCGCGGAGGTTGGCCGACCGGCTCCGCGCCCCCTGGACGGCGCTTCATGTCGATACACCTCGTTCAGCCGCGATGTCGGAGGAGGACAAGGATCGGCTGGCGACGCTGCTGCGCCTAGCCGAGCAGCTCGGCGCCGAGGTAACGACCATTCCAGGTCAGAACGTCGCGCAGGACATCGTTCGCCATGCGACCGCGAACAACTTCACCCATATCGTGATCGGCAGGCCGACCCGATCGCGCTGGCGGGAATTGATCGAAGGCTCGCTCACTTATGATCTCATCCGCAATGCCGGCGACATCAGCGTCCATGTCATTTCGGGAAGCGAACGCAACGCCGAGGCGACGTCGAGGGCCGTCAAGGCGGCGGACGAGCAGTGGCAATTCGAGATCTGGCCCTATCTCAAGGCCACGGCCTATGTTGTTGGCTCGCTCGCCTTCGCCCTCCTTCTCCACCAGTTTCTCGACGTCCGCAATCTGGCGATCATCTTTCTCATCGGGGTCCTGACGTCGGCGGTGACCGGCGGTCTCTGGCCGGCTTTGTATGCCTGCCTCATCAGCGCCATTGCCTTCAACTTTTTCTTCCTGGAACCACGCTACACGCTGACGATCCAGGATCCGGAGAGCATCGTAGCGCTGGCTGTCTTCCTGGTTGTTGCGGTCATTGCCAGCAATCTGACGGCGCGTGTGCAGCGGCAGGCGGTCGCCGCCCGCTCACGGGCACGTGCCACGGAAGATATCTATCTCTTCTCAAAGAAGCTCGCCGGCGCCGGCACGCTGGACGACGTACTGTGGGCCACAGCCTTCCAGATTGCCTCGATGCTGAAGCTGCGCGTGGTGCTGCTTTTGCCGGAGAATGGTTCGATCA
This sequence comes from Mesorhizobium sp. M5C.F.Cr.IN.023.01.1.1, assembly GCF_003997585.1. NCBI lineage: Bacteria > Pseudomonadati > Pseudomonadota > Alphaproteobacteria > Hyphomicrobiales > Phyllobacteriaceae > Mesorhizobium > Mesorhizobium sp. M5C.F.Cr.IN.023.01.1.1. Next base: position 29,312 of record NZ_RZSU01000034.1, read on the forward strand.
CCGTCAAGGCCGGCTATCCGCCTGACGACACGCTGGCCGAGGCAGACATCGCAGCCGCCCTTTGGGCCTGGGAGCACGATCGCGCTGCGGGCCGTGGCGCCGATACGCTTCCCGGGGCAAAACGCCTATATCTTCCGCTGCGGACCGGGCGCACCGCTGTCGGCGTCGTCGGCCTCGACAACGACAAGCAAGGCCCGCTGCTGACTCCCGAACAGAAGCGCCTCCTCGACGCCCTCGCCGATCAGGCGGCAGTCGCCATCGAACGCATCCAGCTTGTTGCCGACGTCGACCGGGCCAAGCTCGAGGCGGAGGCGGACCGCCTGCGCTCGGCGCTGCTGACCTCGATTTCCCATGATCTGAAAACGCCGCTGGCCGCGATCATGGGCGCCGCCGGTACCTTGCGGGAATTTGCGCCGGCGCTTCCCGAAGCGGACCGGGCGGACCTGCTGTCGACCGTGCTCGACGAATCGGAACGGCTGAACCGCTTCATCGCCAATTTGCTCGACATGACCAAGATCGAATCCGGTGCGATGGAGCCGAATTACGCATTCCACTATGTCGGCGATATTGTCGGCACCGCCTTGCATCGAGCCAGGAAAATCATCGGCGAACACAAGACTGAAATGGACATTCCCACGGATCTGCCGATGTTGAGGGTCGATCCCGTCCTGTTCGAGCAGGCGCTGTTCAACCTCCTCGACAATGCCGCTAAATACGCGCCGCCAGCTTCGACGATCCGCCTGCAGGGCTGGGCCGACAATGGTTCCGTCATCGTGCAGGTTATGGACGAGGGGCCAGGCATTCCGCCAGCGGACCTGGAGCGCATTTTCGACACATTCCACCGGGTGCGCAAGGGCGATCAGGTTCGTGCCGGCACCGGGCTCGGGCTCTCGATCTGCCGCGGCTTCATCGAGGCGATGGGCGGCACGATTTCGGCGGCCAACAGGACTGACCGCTCGGGTGCGGTTTTCACCATCAGGATGCCGGTGCCGGCAGACCAACATGTGAACGACCCCGACTTGGATGACCTGCCATGACGAACCTGGACGTCAGGATATTGGTCGTCGATGACGAACCGCCGATCCGCAAGCTGCTCCGCGTCGGCCTTGGCAGCCAGGGCTATGCAATCAGCGAGGCGCCGAACGCCAAGGCGGCGATCGAACTCATGGAGACGGAAAGGCCGGACCTGATCCTGCTGGATCTCGGCCTGCCCGGCATGGGCGGCCACGATCTGCTGCGCAAATGGCGGGACGACGGCCTGGATGTTCCCGTCGTCATCCTTTCCAGCCGGACCGACGAGGCCGGCATCGTCTCGGCGCTTGAGCACGGCGCCGACGACTATGTCATCAAGCCGTTCGGCATGAACGAGCTTGTCGCGCGCATCCGCGTGGCGCTCCGCCACAAGTTCCAGCAGCAGGGTGAGAAGCCGGTCTTCCACACCGGCGATCTCACGGTCGATCTGGTGAAGCGCATCGTCACGATCGAGGGCGGGGAGATAAAGCTCTCGCCGAAGGAGTACGACATCCTGCGCATCCTCGTGCAGCACGCCGGCAAGGTTCTCACCCACCAGTTTCTTTTGAGGCAGGTCTGGGGCGATTCGACCGACGTGCAGTATCTCAGGGTCTATGTGCGGCAGCTCAGGCAGAAGATCGAGAAGACGCCCGACCAGCCGCGCTACATCACCACCGAAACCGGTGTCGGATACCGCCTGCGCGAAGTGGATTGAATGTAATCCTGGGTGGAAACGCTCAATCGGCCGAGAGTTCCGCGGTGCGGGCAATCGCGCCGCTGAAGCCGGTCAATGAGAGGGGAAAGCTGATCGGCTGGCCTGTATCGACCGCAACCACATGATTTCAAAAATGGCGGCGGCCTTAAGCAACAGTGTGATTTTCGCGTCGAATGCCACCGGCACCGGGCAACCGGCGGTCTCACAGGTGCTGAACTGCAGGATGCCCTCCAGCTTTTGTCGCCGATCTCGAAATCGATCCCCTTGCCCGGCACACATGGGTCGACCGGCTTTGAGTTCCGGTAACTCAACCCGCCAATTCCGCCCCGCGAGGCTTTAGCCATGGCATCACCGGGCAAATGCCCTATATGATTGGAGGCTCAGTTTGGTGCGGGAATGAATGGATGTCGCCGCTTCGCCCATCGACGATCTTCATGTCGGCAATGCTGGCAACAGCGATGCTGTCGGACGTGGCTGTCTCTGCGCAGATCGTCACTCCCGCCAACCGCAACGCGCTGGTCCTGCAAAACGAATTGCAGATGCTGGAGAACAGGCTGCGGCGGCAGCGATATCAGCAGCAGCAACAGCAGTTCCGTGCCCAGGATCGCGAGGTCGTGCCGCAACGGCCTGATGTTCAGCAGATGAGGCCTACGTGCCAGTTGCGGCGGTCGGGCAGCCGCTTTATCAGCACCTGCCGCTGATGAGCCGGCGCTTTTTTATTTATTAGCCGGCTTATAGCCTTGAACACCGCTCTACTTGAAGTAGCATCAAAGGCGGTTTTGATTTTCGCAACGTGCCTTTGTGCTTGGGCACTGCCCTGATTGGATCGTCGGGAATGGCAGCCACCAAGAAGAAGGTTGTACGCAAGGCGAGGAAGGGCGGGCGGATCCGTCAGGTCGCGGCGATTCCTTTTCGGCTGAGCGAACATGGCAACGTCGAGGTGATGCTGGTCACCTCGATATCGACAAGGCGCTTTATCGTGCCCAAGGGCTGGCCGATGAAGGGCAAGAGTGGGCGCAAGGCAGCCACCATCGAAGCGCAGGAGGAAGCCGGCGTCCTCGGCAAGACGCTGAAGCAGCCGGCCGGCACCTATTCCTACTGGAAGCGGCTGACAAACCGCTTCGTCCGCGTCGACGTCATCGTCTACCTGCTGGCGGTGACGGAGGAGCTGGCCAATTGGCAGGAAGCCAAAAGGCGGCAGCGAGCATGGCTGACGCCGGCAGACGCAGCAGTGCTCATCGACGAGCCCGACCTTTCAACGCTGCTGAAGGACTTGAAAATTCCCCAACCAGCGCCCGCTGGCGAACTAGAACCAAGGCCTCATTTGGAGTCGCCATCTCCCTGAGGAAAAGGCCGCACCGGCGTGCCGGTATAAGCCCACAACCATTCCCGTGGCAGCGGTCCCTTGTTGCGGCCGCTCTGTTGCGACTGTTCCCACGCATGCGCTAATATGCCGACCGAGCGCGAGAGCACGAAAAGGCCGCGTGTCAGCGGCGGCGGAAAGCCGAGCTCGCCATAGATAACGGCGGTGGCGCCGTCGATGTTGAGCGGGATCTTCTTGCCCTTGCGCCGCGTGACCTCGGCCTCAACAGCCTCGGCGATGTCGGCGAAACGTCCACTGATGATGCCGCGCGCGGCAAAATCGCGGGTCAGCTCGATGAGGCGCGGCGCCCGCGGATCGACCGGGTGGAAGCGGTGCCCGAGCCCCGGCACATACGATTTTTCCTCGGCGAAGAAACGATCGAGCCGCGCCGCGACGGCATCGGCAAGCGTCACTCCTGCGTCCAGCGCCGCGGCGATGTCGCCGTAGAAGGCAAGCGCCTGCTCGCCGGCGCCGCCATGCACGTCGCCAAGCACATTGATGGCTGAGGCCATGGCGCTGTTGATGCCGACGCCGCAGGTAGCCGCCATGCGGGCAATGGCGATCGACGGCGCCTGCGGCCCATGATCGACGGCGGCACCGAGCGCGATGCCGAGCAGCGCCGCCTGCTCCTCACCAGGCAGTTCGCCGCGCAGCATCAGCCAGATCATCGCCGGAAAGCTGACGCGGCCGATCAGGTCCTGGATCTCATAGCCGCGCAACCGGATCACGCCAGGGCGCATTTCGATGATATCGGTCTGCCACCATTCCTCGCCGCGCTCGCGGCCGGTTTTTTTCCCAACGTTGCTCATGTTCTCGCGTCGCTCATGCCTGCGCCCTTTTCTTGACGCGCGGCGGCAGGCTGGCAAACACCTCGTCCATATGCTCGCCCAGCGCCGGCGGCGGCTTGGTTGGCAAGGGTGCCTCACCATCGACCATGAACCCGCCGCGCACGACGGTCAGCGGCCGTTCGATATTCGGCATGCCATCGAAACGGGTGGTCATCTCGCGCTCGATCACTTGCTGCTCGGCCAGCACCTGCGGGATCGTCAGCACCCTGCCCGCCGGCACGCCTGCGCGATTGAGCGTCTCCTCCCAGGCCGCGGCCGAGCCGTTCGCCAGGGCGTCCTCGATCAGCGCCTTCAAGGCAATGCGATTGCGCTTGCGCGTCTCGCGCTCGGCAAAGCGCGGGTCCGACGCCAGCTCCGGCAGCCCGACGAGCCGGCAGAGCGCCACGAACTGCTCCTGCTTGTTGGCGGCGATGTTGAGCAGACCGTCGCCGGTGCGAAACGTCCCGGAAGGTGCCGCCGTCATGTTCTCGTTGCCCATGGGCTGCGGCTCGACGTCAGCCGTCAGATAGTTGGAGACCGGCCAGCCCAGCGCGGAAAGCGTGCATTCGAGCATCGACACGTCGAGGAAAGCGCCCTCGCCTGTCGTCTTCTGCTTCACGAGTGCTGCCGCGATGGCGAACGCCCCGACCAGCCCGCCCAGCGTGTCGGCGACGGGATAACCGACACGCAGCGGCGCGGTCTCCGGTGTGCCGGTGATGCTCATGATGCCTGAAAGGCCCTGGATGATCTGGTCATAGGCAGGATTGTCGCGCATCGGCCCGGTCTGGCCGAAGCCCGAAATCGCGCAATAGATAAGGCTGGGGCGGACCTCTTTCAGCCTCGCAAAGCCAAGCCCCAGCCGGTCCATCACGCCGGGGCGGAAATTCTCGACCAGCGCGTCGGCTGAGCCGACCAGATCGAGAAAGCGTTCGCGATCGGCCTTTTGCTTGAGATCGAGCACCACCGATCGTTTGCCGGCGTTCTGCGCCAGGAACGAAGCGCCCATTCCGGCACTGTTGAGTTCCGGCGAGCCGCCGAGCTGGCGCGCCAGGTCGCCGCCCTGCGGCGCCTCGACCTTGATCACGTCGGCCCCGAGCAGCGCCAGCTGATAGGCGCAGTAGGGGCCAGCCAGAACATTGGTCAGGTCGAGGACGCGGATACCGGACAGCAGATCGGTCATGATGTTCCAGACAGGTCAGGCATCGCCCGGCACATGCTCGGGTCCACGCCTGCGCCTGTGCTCGATGTAGGCCCAGATATGCGGCCCGATCAGCCCGATGAACGCAAGCGTCAGCAGCGTCAGCGACAGCGGATGCGTGTAGAACACCGACCAGTCGCCGTTCGAGATGGTCATTGCCCGGCGGAACTGGGTCTCGGCGAGTGGCCACAGGATCATGCCGATGATGACTGGCGCCGTCGGGAAATCGAAGCGCCGCATCAGGAATCCGGCCCCGCCGAGCAGATAGAGGATGACGAGGTCGGTCGGCGACTGCGAAATACCGTAAGTGCCGACCGTGGCGAACACCAGGATGCCGGCATAGAGCTGCGGCGCCGGGATTTTCAGCAGCCGCACCCATAACCCGATCAGCGGCAGGTTGAGGATGACGAGGATGACATTGGCAATGAACAGGCTGGCGATCAGCCCCCAGACCAGATTGGCCTGCGTCATGAACAGCATCGGCCCGGGATTGATGCCATAGCTCTGGAAGGCCGACAGCATGATCGCGGCCGTCGCCGAGGTCGGTAGGCCGAGCGTCAGCATCGGCACCAGCACGCCGGCAGCCGATGCGTTGTTGGCGGCCTCCGGGCCGGCAACACCTTCGATGGCGCCGGTCGTGCCGAACTCCTCCTTGTGTTTGGAGAGCTTCTTCTCCATCGCATAGGACAGGAACGTCGGGATTTCGGCGCCGCCGGCCGGCAGGGCGCCGATCGGGAAGCCGAGCAGGGCGCCGCGCAGCCAAGCCTTCCACGAGCGTGCCCATTCGGCCGCCGTCATGTAGAGCGAGCCCTTCAGCGGCACGATCTCGTCCTTGCCGGCATAGCGGCGCGAGGCCATGTAGAACGTCTCGCCGACCGCAAAGAGGCCGACGGCGACGACGATCACGTCGACGCCGTCGAGCAGTTGGCTCATGCCGAAGGTGAAGCGCGGCTGCCCGGTCTGCAGGTCGACGCCGATCATGCCGATGACGAAGCCGACGAACAGGCTGGTCAGGCCACGCACCGACGACGAGCCGAGCACCGCCGAAACCGTGATGAATGCCAGCACCATCAGCGAAAAATATTCGGCCGGGCCGAAAGACAGCGCGAACTTGACAACGACCGGGGCCAGGAAAGCGACGCCGAGCGTGCCGAGTGTGCCGGCGACGAAGGAGCCGATCGCCGAGGTGGCAAGTGCCGCGCCGCCGCGGCCGGAACGAGCCATCCTGTTGCCTTCCAGCGCAGTGACGATGGTCGCACTTTCGCCCGGCGTGTTGAGCAGGATCGATGTCGTGGAACCACCATACATGGCGCCGTAATAGATACCGGCAAACAGGATGAAGGACGCTTCCGGCGCCACCTGGTAGGTGATCGGCAAAAGCAGCGCGATGGTCAGCGCCGGTCCGAGGCCGGGCAGCACGCCGATCGCTGTCCCCAATGTCGTGCCGAGCAGGCACCACATGAGATTGACCGGCGTAAAAGCGACCGAAAATCCGTGCGCGAGATGGCTGAGCGTTTCCATGGCTTCAGCCTCTAAACATACCGATAATCGAATCGAGAACTGCGTTCAGCTGATTCTCGATGAAGCCGGCGCCGATGTTGACGCCGAGCGCCCTGGCGAAGCCGAAATAGGCGGCAAGCGCCAGGATCAGGCCGAGCAGCACGTCACGCAGCGGATGTCTGCTGCCGAACCCGTGGCAGATGAGAACGAACATGATCACCGAGGCTGCGGTGAAGCCAAGCGGCTGGATCAGAACAAGGTTCGCGACCAGTCCGACAGCGACGATGCCCATCGCCTTCCAGTCGGTCGGCGTTTCCTTTTCTTCTTCCGGTTGCCAGCCGCCCCGCAGGGCGGCGACGATCAGCAGGAGGGAAAGGATCGTCATGCCGACCATGGTGATATAGGGGAAGACGGTCGGGCCGACCTTGGAGTAGAGCGGCGACACCGGAATCGACAGCGTCTGCCAGGCTACCGCGCCGGCGCAGGCGAGAAGCCCGATGCCGATCAGCAATTCGGGCACAGCAAGGCGCGGCCGCGCCGCCTGCTGGTCGCTGGTGCTCATGATCGTTCTCCCTGGATAGGCCGGTCTCCCACAGCCGACCTTACCGCAGTTTCACTCGCGCTGGATCGCATGTCCATGCGGCTGGTCGAACTTCGGAAAGGGGCAGTGCAGACCGCCCCTCTCCGAGAAAATCAGGCAAGGCCGAGGTCCTTGAGGATGGCTGCGATCCGGGTCGTGTCTTCGGCGAGGAATTTCGCATAGTCGTCGCCGGTGAGCAGGATCTGCGTCCAGTTGCGGTTTTTGCATTCGGTGGCCCAGGCATCGCTTTTGGCCATGGTCTCGACCAGCGTGATCATCGCCGCCTTGTCGGCGTCGGAAACGCCCGGCGGTGCGAAGACGCCGCGCCAGTTGAACAATTCGACATCGATGCCGGCTTCCTTGAGCGTCGGTGCGTCGATGCCTTCCTGGCGCTTGTCCGCGGAAATGGCGAGCAGCCGAAGCGCGCCTGCCTTGACCTGTTCGGAGAACTCGCCATAGCCGGAGATGCCGGCCGCGACTTGGTTGCCGAGAAGCGCCGACAGTGCCTCGCCGCCGCCGGCGAACGGCACGTAGGAGAGGTTGGCTGCCGGGACACCGGCCGTCTTCGCGATAAGGCCGAACAATATGTGGTCCGAGCCGCCGGCCGAACCGCCAGCCACTGGAACCTTGGTCGGATCGGCCTTGAGGGCGGCGACGAAATCCGCTGCTGTCTTGAACGGCGAGGCCGCCGGCACCACAAGCGCCTCGAATTCGCCGGTGAGGCGGGCGATCGGCGTGACTTCGGTGAGATTGTTGGCGGATTTGTTGGCGATGATGGCGCCAACCATGACCATGCCGGCAACCATCAGCGAATTGCCCTTGCCGTTCCACTGGCTGATGAATTGCGGCAGGCCGACTGTGCCGCCGGCGCCGCCGACATTGGTGATCTGCGAACCGGAGATCAGCTTCTCACTGCGTAGCACCTGGTCCATCGTGCGCGCCGTCTGATCCCAGCCGCCGCCGGGCGCTGCCGGCACGAAGATCTGGATCTGCGGTGCATCCTGCGCAAAAGCGGGCGATAGATGCAACGCTGCGAAACCGGCGGCGCCGGCGGCAGCCGTGCTCATTAAAAATCTGCGTCTGTTCAGCATGGGATTCCTCCAATCACGACACCTCCTCTGGTGCCTGCCAGCAACGTAGCCTGAATTCAGACCCGCTCGACAAAAATTCATGCAGTCTTTGCCTCGTTCTGTCAACCGGAATGGCATTCTACTGGACAGAACCATTTGCATGCGACACAATTGTTCCGATCGGCCCTTCTGTCCAACTGGGAACGGAACGACGTGGTCAAGCAGATAACCGTAACACAATCCAAGCCCGCGTCGACCAACGGCGTTGCCGCGCTCGATCGTGCGATTGCCATCCTCGATGCTTTCGCTACCGCCGACCGGTCGCTCAGCCTGGCCGAAATCGCGGCGCGGACCGGCCTCTACAAGAGCACGATCCTGAGGCTGGCCAACTCGTTGCTGCGCGGGCAGTTGCTGGAGCGTCTCGACGATGGCCGCTACCGAGTCGGCCCTGCCACCTTTCGGCTGGGTGCCCTATACCAGCGTTCGGTTGTGGCGATCGACATTCTGCTGCCGATCATGCGCGATCTGGCCGAGCGAAGCTGGGAAAGCGTCGCTTTCTATGTCCGTTCGGGCGACGTGCGCACCTGTCTCTACCGCGTCGAGTCCAAGCATCCCATCCGCTACACCATACGGGAAGGTGACGTGCTGCCGTTGCTGGCCGGTTCGGGCGGCCGCGTGCTTGCGGCGTTTTCCGGTCAGCAGGGCGAGCCTTACGAGACGATCCGCAAAACCTACCATTGTTTGTCGGTCGGCGACCGCGACCCCGAGACGGCGGGCGTGTCGGCACCGGTGTTCGGGCCGGGGCCTACCTTGCTCGGGGCATTGACGCTGTCCGGCCCGAGCACGCGTGTCGACGCGGCCTTTCTCCAGCGCATGAAAAACCCGCTGATCGAGGCAGCCGCACGCGCCACCCGCGCTTTCGGCGAAGACGCCTCGATGCTCGAACAGGCGGCCCGCAAAGCCGGTGCCGAAACGGAAGGCGTAAAAAGCCTCGATTCGGCCTGACCAGAACTATAAGATCACAGGCAGCATCCTCAAGCCTGCCGTTCCAGCAGGATCGTCGCATCGTCGTGATAGGTGGTCCGCAGCACCTCCCTGTAGCCGCATTTTGCCGCGACGTTCAATGACGCGGTGTTTTCCGGATCGATGATGCAGACGGTCCTTGCGCGCCCGAATGCGTCGTCGCCCCAGGCGAGAACCCGTCCGACGACTTCGCTGGCGAACCCTTTGCCATGTGCGCTCGGGGCCAGTGCCCAACCGGCTTCCGGAACGCCTTCGATCGACGGTACCATGTCGCGCTTCAGATCGTGAAAGCCGGCCTCGCCGATGAAGCGGCCGGATGCCTTGTCCTCGATCGCCCAAAAGCCGTAGCCCAGCAGCGACCACAGGCCGGCATGTCGCAGGAAGCGCATCCAGCTTTCCTCCCGAGTGCGCGGCTTGCCGCCGATGAAGCGAGTGACGGCCGGATCGGCCCACATGGCGACATAGGCATCAAAATCATCGAGCTGGTGTGGTCGCAGCACGGTCCGCGGCGTTTCAATGACGGGAGCAAGGAGCGCCTGTGGATCGATCATGTGTCATGCCTCGGTTGCGTTTGCCTGTGCTTAGTGCATGTCGCCCAGGAAGCCTGCTCTTGGGCTTGACCGAGGATGCTCGGCGGTTTTGGGGAAAACGATATGCGACACAGATCCAAATTGCCTGCACCAGACAAGAGCCAAAGCCTGTGCAGATCATCTTCCAGCCCAATGTGAATCCTGCCCAGCGGTGCTACTTTTACCAGCAACTGATTCAGCGTCCGCTGTGCCGTCCGACGGAGGGAAAAGGATGGATACCACCGATCTTCTGCTTGCCATCTTTCATCATCTGCTGGTGTTTTCGCTGGCGGGCATCATCGGCGCCGAATTTGTCCTGATCCGCGGCGCTCTGCCCGCCGCGACGCTCCGGCGGCTTGTCGGCATCGATCGCCATTATGGCATCATCGCCATACTGATCATCGTCGTCGGCATTGGCCGCGTCATCTACGGCCTGAAGGGCTGGGATTTCTACGTCTACAACTGGGTGTTCTGGGCAAAGATGGCGGCCTTCGTCAACGTCGGCCTGTTGTCGATTATCCCGACGGTCCGCTTTGTTTCCTGGAACAGGCAGGCCTCGGCCAGCCCCGGTTTTCAAGTGCCGGCGGCGCAACTTGCATCCGTTCGAACTTATGTCCGCGCCGAAGCTTTCATCTTCCTGCTGATCCCGGTCTTCGCCGCGGCAATGGCGCGCGGCTACGGCTACTGAATTTCGCCTACGGGTTCGAGCGGCGCAATTTCGACCAGCGGCGCCGGAACATTATTCGTCTTCTCCTCGGCCTTGCAGATGTCGGCGATGACACAGAGCGGGCAATCCGGTTTGCGCGCCTTGCAGACATAGCGCCCATGCAGAATCAGCCAGTGATGCGCATGGCGCATATATTCGTCCGGAATGATCCTCAACAGCCCCTGCTCGACCTGCTCCGGCGTTTTGCCGGGCGCCAGTCCCAGCCGATTGCCGATGCGGAAGATATGCGTGTCGACCGCCATCGTGTGCTGGCCGAAGGCCATGTTGAGCACGACATTGGCGGTCTTGCGCCCGACGCCCGGCAGCTTGACCAGCTGGTCGCGGTCATCAGGAACCTCGCCGCCATGGTCGCGGATCAGCGCTTCCGACAGCGCAATGACGTTCTTGGCCTTGTTGCGCCAAAGCCCGACGGTGCGGATATACTCGCCGACCTTGGCCTCGCCGAGCGCCAGCATCTTTTGCGGCGTGTCGGCGACCTTGAACAGCGCCCGCGTTGCTTTGTTGACGCCGACGTCGGTCGCCTGTGCCGAAAGCACCACCGCCACCAGCAGCGTGAAGGCGTTGACATGTTCGAGCTCGCCCTTCGGCTCGGGCCGCTGAACGGAAAAGCGTCGGAAAATCTCGTGCACCTCGGCCGGGCTGTAGGGAGACCGCACCCGCCGGGCACGCGGTTTGACGTTCGCTCCGTCGCGTCGGCCGGGGGGCGGTTCATTTTTGGGTGTAGAGGAATTTTTGGGCTTGGGGCTCGTCATCCCCTTCCTATAATATCCCGTCATGAGCGACACAAACGCCTCATTTCAGGCCGACGAGCCATTCTTCCAGGCGTTGCTGATACCGCATCGGTCGCTGGGCAAAACCGGCTTTGCCATCCTGATGGGCGCTCTGCTGTTCGGCTCGTTGGTGACCGGATCGTTTTTCCTGTCGCGCGGCGCCTGGCCGGTATTCGGCTTCTTCGGCCTCGATGTGATTGCCGTCTACATCGCCTTTCGCGCCAATTATCGTGCCGCCCGCGCCCGCGAGGAAGTGTCGGTCTCGCGCACCAGCCTCGACATCCGCAAGACCGCGCCGTCAGGCAAATCGGAAGCGCATCGCTTCAATCCGTTCTGGGCGCGTTTTTCGGTCGCCCGTCACGCCGAGATCGGCATCACCAGAATGGCGGTGGAAGCGCAAGGCCAGAATGTGCCGATCGGCGGCTTCCTCAATCCCGACGACCGCGAGAGTTTTGCGTCAGCCTTTTCGCGTGCCCTGGCGACCGCGAAAGCGCGCTGAATGCGAGCGAACCACCTCGTCCGCGAAATGATTTTCAGTAGCGATTAGGCAGCCGGCTCTCCAGTGCCTTGCCATAAACGGTAATCAGCAGCGTCTCCTTCTCCTTGGTGAGATGCACCTTTTCGCCAGCCATCGTCGGCTCCCTCCTCGAAGCCAAATCTATCTGGGTGCACAAGGCGAGAAGGCAAGTTTCGGGTGGTGATCGGAGCCATGAAGGACGATATTCATGCTCAAGGAGATAGTCCTATGAACGCACAGACAGCTATTCTGGAAAAAGACATCACGCCCGAAGGCGGCGACTACGAAATCGTCCGTCACGCCATCGAGAAGATCAGCCTCGACTACCGCGACCAGCCCTCGCTGGAGGTCCTGGCCGAGGAAGTTGGCGAGACGCCGACCGGCCTGCAGAAGCTCTTCACCCGCTGGGCCGGCCTGTCGCCCAAGGCCTTCCTCCAGGCCGTCACGCTCGACCATGCGCGCAAACTGCTCGATTCCGGCATGCCGCTGCTCGAGGCTTCTTTCGAGGTTGGCATGTCAGGCCCTGGCCGGTTGCACGACCTTTTCGTCACCCACGAGGCGATGTCGCCGGGCGACTACAAGACGCGCGGCGCCGGGCTGACGATCCGCTATGGCTACCACATCTCGCCTTTCGGCATCGCCCTGATAATGGTCACCGACCGCGGGCTTGCCGGCCTCGCCTTCAGCGATGCCGGCGACGAGCGGGCGGCCTTCGCCGACATGTCCGGCCGCTGGCCGAACGCAAACTATTTCGAGGACATGGCCGCGACGGCGCCCTATGCCGCGCGCATCTTCGACCCGGCATTGTGGCGCGCCGACCAGCCGCTGCGCGTCGTCTTGATCGGCACCGACTTTCAGGTCCGCGTCTGGGAGGCTCTGCTGCGCATTCCGATGGGCAAGGCCTGCACCTATTCCTCGATCGCCGCCCGCATCGGCGCACCGAGCGCCAGCCGGGCGGTGGGCGCCGCGGTCGGCGCCAATCCGATGTCCTTCGTGGTGCCGTGCCACCGGGCTCTCGGCAAGTCCGGCGCGCTCACCGGCTACCACTGGGGCCTGACCCGCAAGCGCGCCATCCTTGGCTGGGAAGCGGGACAGGTCGGGTCTTGATGATGCGCCCAAAGGTTCGGGCCAGCAGCGCGCGGGTTTCATGTCGCGCCGGTCTGGCAAGCAGCGGCCTAACGGAGTAGCTTCCCGCGCAATTAGAGCGACGTGCGTCCATTCGGACGCACAAAGTACGCTCTAACACTTTAATTCTACGCATCGTGCTTTCCGAAAACCGATTCCGATTTCGGAAAGCACGATGCGTCAGCAGGGAGGCACCACTTGATCATCGTTATCGGCTCGATCAACCTCGATCTTATCGCCAATGTCGACCGCCTGCCGGCACCGGGCGAGACGGTTCGGGGCTCCGGCTTCACCACCGCTCCCGGCGGCAAGGGCGCCAACCAGGCGCTGGCCGCCGCGCGCGCCGGCGCCAAGGTGCACATGGTCGGCGCGGTCGGCAAGGACAACTTCGCGGCGGAAGCGCTGGCCCTGTTAAGAGAGGGCAAGATCGACCTGTCCGGTGTCGGTGAAACCTTCGCCTCGACCGGCACGGCATTGATCATGGTCGCCGACGACGGCGAGAACGTCATTGCCGTGGTGCCGGGCGCCAACGATTCGGTCGTGACCGGCGACCTCTCCAAGGCTTTCATGAAGAAGGGCGATGTCGTGCTCCTGCAGCAGGAGATCCCGCTGCAGACCGTCGATGCAGCACTGGACGCGGCACGGGCGGCAGGCGCGGTTACCGTGCTCAACACCGCACCGTTCCGCGGCGAGGCGGCCGCCCTCCTCGGCAAGGCCGACTATGTCGTCGCCAACGAAACCGAATTCGACCTCTATGGCGAGGCGCTGTCGCTGAGCGGCCGCGATCGCCCGGCGCGGATGCGCGATTACGCCGGGAAGACTGGCCGTACAATTGTCGTCACGCTGGGCGGTGACGGCGTTCTGGCTGCCACACCAGCCGACCTTCTGATGCTTCCGGCGCTGAAGATCACCCCTGTCGATACGGTCGGTGCCGGCGACACGTTTTGCGGCTATTTCGCCGCCGGGCTTTCATCCGGCCTGCCGCTCGATCAGGCGCTCACCCGTGCTGCAGCCGCTGGCTCGCTCGCTTGCCTGAAGCCCGGCGCCCAGCCGGCGATCCCGCTGGCGAAGGAAGTCGACGCGGCGCTGCAAAAATCCGCCGGCTAGGTGAGAGCCATGCGTCCGGCCACAAAACATGCCGTGCCGCCCGCCGGCGATATCTGCCGCCTGTCCGCCGTGGATCTTGCCGACGCGATCAGGCGCCGGCAGTTGTCGGTGCGCGAGGTGATGACGGCATTCCTCGACCGGATCGACGCAGTGAACCCGCTGGTCAACGCCATCGTCTCGCTGCGCGACCGTGCCGACACCCTGCAAGAGGCCGACAAGGCAGACACCCATCTGGCGCGTGCAGAACATGCCGGGTCCCTGTTCGGCCTGCCGATCGCCATCAAGGATCTCGCGCAGACGAAGGGCCTCAGAACCAGCTTCGGCTCGCCGATCTTCGCCGATTTCGTGCCTGAGGAGGACGACTTCTTCGTCGAGCGCATCCGCAAGGCCGGCGCCATCATCATCGGCAAGACCAACGTTCCCGAATTCGGGCTTGGCTCCAACACCTACAACACCGTGTTCGGTCCGACGCTCAACGCTTTCGATCCGGCCCTGACCGCCGGCGGTTCGAGCGGCGGCGCGGCGGTCGCACTTGCGCTCGACATGCTTCCCCTGGCCGACGGCAGCGACTTTGGCGGCTCGCTGCGCAATCCGGCCGCCTACAACAATGTCTATGGCTTCCGTCCCTCCCAGGGACTTGTCCCTGCCGGCCCTGACCTCGACGTCTTTCACGCACAGATGGGCGTCGAAGGGCCAATGGGCCGCAGCGTGCGCGACATGGCGCTGCTGCTCGACGAGCAGGCTGGCTACGACCCTCGCGCGCCGCTCTCACATCACAAGCACGGTTCGTTCCTCGAAGGCCTGCAAACGGCAGCGCCCGGCGGCCGCATCGCCTGGTTCGGCGATCTCGGTGGTCATCTGCCGGTCGAACCCGGCATCCTTGATCTTTGCGAGGCCGCTCTCGGCCGGTTCGCCGACGTATCCTTTCAGACCGAAGCGCTGGTACCGGATTTCGACTACGAAGCGCTGTGGCAGGCCTTTGTGACGCTGCGCCAGGCGAGCAGCGGTTGTGCGCTCAAGGCGCATTACGACGATCCCTTCAAACGCAGTCTTCTGAAGCCGGAGGCCGTGTGGGAGGTGGAACACGCGCTTCAGCTCACGGCGCCGCAGATCCACGCCGCCACGGTGAGGCGCTCGTCCTGGCACAAAACCCTACTATCGCTCTTCGACCGCTTCGACCTCGTCGCATTGCCGACTGCGCAGATCTTCCCCTTCGAGGTCTCCACCCACTGGCCGACGCAAGTGGCCGGGCGTGCCATGGACAGCTATCACCGCTGGATGCAGGTTTCAGCGTTCGCCACGCTGGGCGGCTGCCCTGCGGTCAACGTACCGGCGGGCTTCGATGCCGGAGGCAGGCCGATGGGCATGCAATTGATCGGACGGCCGCGCGGCGACATGGCCGTGCTGAGGGCGGCGGCGGCCTATGAGGCGACGCTGCCATGGCAGGCCGGAGCAAGCTGAGGCATCACTCGGCGGCATCACTCGGCGACTGGGGCGGCCTTGGCGAACTCTCCGACTTCGCTATCGGCGATGCCGAGCCAGACGTCCCGATCGATTATGAGCGTCGCCGTGTTGCGGCCCGTCCCGCAGACAATCTCGTCAAGCTCCAGCACCGCGCGATCGATCAGGACGCGGGCGCTGCCGATGGGCAACGGCACGATGCCGCCTTGTTCCATGTCCAGTTCGCCGCGCACATGATCCGCATCGGCAAGTCGCAGGTCGGCCCTGCGCAGACCAAGCGCGTCGGCGATCTTCTTGTAGTCTGCCCGATCCGCGGCGCGCAGCGCGACAATCGCGAAGCCGCCCGGCCTCGCGAATGTCAGGCCCTTGACCATTTTTGCGGGGTCCTGCGACAGGATGCTCTTGGCATCCTCGAAGGAGATGAGCGGCGCATGCGTCTCGACCATGTATCGTGCACCGCGTTCCTCCAGGAACCGCTTGACCGAAGGGCTCATGCGTCCGCCATCTCCGCCAAATGCACCGTCGTCGCTTTTTCGGCCCAGCGGAACCGCGCCGTGAAGTGCCTGAGGATCGGCGGCTCATAGACGAAGTCAAGACCCCGGATGCTGGTTGCCCGCTTCGCCACGGCTATCAGCGCGTCGGCGATATAGTCCATGTGGTCGTTGATATAGACCCGGCGCGGAATGGTAAGCCGCAAGAGTTCAAGTGGCGATTTCTCTTGCTTTCCAGTGGCGGGATCCCGGCCCAGCATCAACGATCCGATCTCCACCGCGCGAACGCCGGCCTCGAGATAAAGCTCGCAGGCCAGCGCGTGGGCCGGAAAGCGGTCGGCAGGAATATCGGGCAGCATGGCCGCGGCGTCGACGAACACGGCATGGCCGCCGGTCGGATACTGGATCGGCACGCCGGCGTGCCGCAACCTTTCGCCGAGATAAGCGACCTGGCCGATGCGGTATGCAAGGTGGTCGGTTTCAACCACCTCCTCGAGGCCGATGGCGATTGCCTCCATGTCGCGTCCGGTAAGCCCGCCATAAGTGATGAACCCTTCCATCGGCACGCAGCGCACCTGCACCGCCCTGAACAGGTCGGCATCCTGGCGGAAGGCGCACAACCCGCCAATGTTGACCAGCCCGTCTTTATTGGCCGAAAGCGTCAGCAGATCACCGTAGCACATCATCTCGCGAACGATGTCGCGAATGGACCGTTCGGCGTAACCGTCCTCGCGCTGCTGCACGAACCACGCATTCTCTGCAAAACGCGCGGCATCGATCACCACCGGGATGCCATTGTCGCGCGCCAGTTCGGAAGCGGCTCTGAGATTGGCCATGGATACCGGCTGGCCGCCGGCGCTGTTGCAAGTCACCGTCGCCACGATGCCCGCGACATTGGCCGGACCGTGCGTCTCGATCGCGGCGGCCAGCGCATCGAGATCGAAATTGCCCTTCCAATCGTCATGGCGGGCGGTGTCTTGAGCAGCTTTTGTGAGCACGTTGATTGCCTTGGCGCCGGCAATCTCGACATGCGCCTTGGTCGTGTCGAAATGATAGTTGGACAGAAATACCGGCGCACTGGAGCCGCATCGCTTCACCAGTTCGGGGAAAACGATCTGTTCCGCACCACGCCCCTGATGAGTAGGGATCGTATAGGGATAGCCAAACAGCCGCTCGACCGTTTCGGCCAGACGATAGAAGTTGCGGCTACCCGCATAGGCCTCATCGCCGAGCAGCAGGCCCGCCCATTGTCGGTCGCTCATCGCGCCGGTGCCACTGTCGCTCAAGAGGTCGATATACACATCCTCGCTCCTGAGCAGGAACGGATTGAGCCCTGCCTCGGCCAGCGCCTTCTCCCGGAAGAAGCGGTCGGTCATGCGGATCGGCTCGACCATTTTGATACGGAAGGGTTCAGGGATGCGTTTGGTCATGACGTGCTCCTTCGTTGCGGCCTGAAGCGCCGCAGTGGTTGTCAGGCGGCGAAGACCGCGCGATAGGCGCCCGGAGGCACACCGACGCGCGCCTTGAAGATCCGGGTCAGATGCGCCTGGTCGCTGAAGCCGGTGGACATTGCGACCGACAGCGTCAATATGCGAGCTAGACGACAATTCAATGATAGTTGTTCAGCCAATCGAGCAGCCGAGGAAGACCCATGTCGCTGGAACTCTACGCCACCTATCTCGTCGCCTGCCTCGTCATTGTCCTGGTGCCTGGACCGACGGTCACGCTGATCATCGCCAACAGCATCCGCCATGGCTCCCGCGCCGGCCTCGCCAACGTCGCCGGCACGCAGGCCGGGCTGGCCATCATGATTGCCATTGTCGGCATCGGATTGACTTCGCTGATCGCGGGCATGGGCCATTGGTTCGAATGGGTCAGGCTGATCGGCGCTGCCTATCTGATCTGGATGGGTGTGCAGATGTTCCGCTCCAAGGGCAAGCTGAACGCCGACGGATCGGCGAAGACACCGCGCGGCGGCTTCTTCCTGCAAGGCCTGCTGGTGGCGATCAGCAATCCCAAGACGCTGGTGTTCTTCGGCGCCTTCTTTCCGCAGTTCGTCGCCCCTGAAGGTAACTACGCGTTGCAGATCGTCGTCATGGGTCTCACCGCACTGATCTTCGCCGCCGTGTCGGATTCGACCTTCGCGCTGGCCGCCGGCCGCGCCGGACGCCTGCTCTCGGCCGGCCACATCAAGCTCATGTCCAGAATCAGCGGCAGTTTCCTGATCGGCGGCGGCCTGTGGCTGGCGTTCTCAAAGGCGAAGTGAGGCTGCAGCCCCGAGCATCAGCGAGATACGAAGCACCCTCGCTTCGAACATGATGGCTGATTGAAAGTCAGCCTTGTGGCCACCACCTGAATCCGGGCTGGGGATCCATGTCTATGTCATGGACTTACGCTGATTTGAAAAGGAAGGCGCTTGGCGCGATCGTCGCCGGCTCTTCGTTGGCGGTAATGGTTGGCTTGGCTCAGAACGAGTGGGCGAATGACGCAAGCCCTGTCCGATCGGTCGAGACGGTCGACGCAACGGTCAGAAGTGTCCAGTGGGACCGCGTCGCCATCTACCTGGTCTCTATCGAGAACGGTCCGTCTGTTCTCATCAAGGACAAACGCCCGCATCTGATAGGCGCGCGTGCAACCATAGAGCGCGTCACGCGCGACAATGGCTCGATCTTTTACCGGTTTCCAGAATGAGCGGCGGCTGGCACCTTTTCCCTCGCTCCGTTTACGGGGAGAGGGTGGTCGCGCAGCGCGCCGGGTGAGGGGCGGCTCTGGGGTTGCAAGCCAATGTCTGCGGATGACCCGCCCCTCATCCCCCTGCCGGGACCTTTTCCCGTGAACGGGGAGAAGGGAGCTTTCACAGCCGCCCCAGCCTTTCCAGCAGCAGCGCGAAAAACGCATCGTGGTCGATGTCGCGCATCACCATGGCGTTGTTCGGTCGCTTGGTCACGCCCCACCAGTCGATCACGGTCATGCCCATGGTGAGCTCCGAGGCGATTTCCACGGTGACGTTGCAGTTGCGGCCGCTGAACAGCTCCGGTTTCAACAGATAGGCGATGACGCAAGGGTCGTGCAGCGGTCCGCCATCGGTGCCGTATTTCTCCTCGTCGAAGCGCTCGAAGAATTCCAGCATCTCTGTAGTGGCCGTGCCAACCCTGGTGCCGAGCTTGCGGAAGGCCTGGGTACGCTTGGCCGTGGTCAGCGCCTTGTGGGTGACGTCGAGCGGCATCATGACGATCGGAATGCCGGATTTGAACACGACATCGGCGGCATGCGGGTCGACATAGATGTTGAATTCGGCGGTCGGGGTGACATTGCCGCCTTCGAAGAAGCCGCCGCCCATCAGCACGATTTCCTTGATGCGCGGCGCGATCTTCGGCTCGCGGATCAGCGCCAGCGCTATGTTGGTGAGCGGTCCGAGCGCGCAGAGCGTGATCGTGCCGCTCTCTTCGTTCATCAGTGTCTCGACTATGAAATCGACGGCGTACTGGTCCTGCAGCTTCATTGTCGGTTCGGGCAATTGCGGTCCATTGAGGCCGGTCTCGCCATGCACCTCCTCGGCGGTGACCAGTTCACGTGCCAGCGGGCGGATGGCGCCGGCATAGACTTTGATGTCTGGCCTGCCGGCCAGTTCGCAGATCTTGCGTGCGTTCTTTTCGGTGAGCCTCAGCGGCACGTTGCCGGCAACGGCGGTCATACCGACGATCTCCAGCTCGGCGCTGCCGAGTGCCAGCAATATGGCGACGGCATCATCCTGGCCGGGATCCGTGTCGATGATGATCTTGCGGGATTGGGGCATTTCAATTCCTTGTTTGGGGAGTCTTTTTGGGCGGGGCTTTTGACGGCTTGAACTTGACCGCGGGGCGGACCATATCAAGACCATCGGGAAAAATGCCATCTGGGTTTTTCCACTTTATGTCGCTCTTGAGAGGACAGTGTAACATGAGCCGAATGACGCCTTTTTCCAGCCCGCTGCTCCTGGGTTTCGACGCCATGGAAAAGACTCTGGAACGCCTGGCGAAGTCGGGTGACAGCTACCCTCCCTATAACATCGAGCGCCTCAGCGGTGCCGACGGCAAGGCAGAAAGGCTGCGTATCACGCTCGCTGTCGCCGGTTTCGCGGAAATCGATCTCGATGTGACCACGGAGGAGAACCAGTTGGTGGTGCGCGGCCGTCAGAACGACGATACCGAGCGCGAATTTCTTCATCGCGGCATTGCCGCGCGCCAGTTCCAGCGCTGTTTCGTGCTGGCCGACGGCATGCGGGTGATCGCGGCGGAACTGAAGAACGGCCTTTTGTCGATCGATCTCGATCGGCCTGAGTCCGAACGGCTGGTACGAAAAATAAACATATCGGTGAAAGACTGATCTTTACCACTGCATCGGCCGGAAAATCGGAGTCGATTTTCCCAAAGCACGATGCAGCAAATTGAAGTGTTAGAGCGTCCAGTTGGACACACGGCGCTCTAATGGCTCTCATGCGAGGCGGCCTTGAACGGCGTCCTCGCGGCAAGGAGGCTTAAATGACCAGAACTGACGAAAACCTTATCATGACCAGCGGTGAATTCGCCCATCTCGGCGAGGGCTCGGTCGCCTATCTCAGGAAAGTGTCGAGCGACGATCTCCGTGGCCGTTTCCCGGGCCTCGGCGAAATCGCGCCCGGCCTGGAACTGTGGGCCCTGTTTGCCGCCAATGGCCAGCCGATCCTGCTTTCAGACGCTCGTGAAAGAGCGCTGGCTGGCGCCCTGGAAAACGACCTGACCCCCGTCGCCATCCACTAACGGCGCAGCGATCTGGTTGGAAACGGACAGGGCCGCTCACGGCGGCCCTTCAACGGATCTGATCAAAAAAGCTCAGGCTGCATGCGAGGCCTGCGTGTCCGACAAAAGCGCGTGGATCGCTGCGGCGTCGCGGGTGCCCCTTATCTTGGCCACCGTGTCGGCGTCGCGCAGCACCCGCGCGATGCGCGACAGCGCCTTGAGGTGGTCGGCGCCGGCGCCTTCGGGCGCCAAAAGCAGGAACACCAGATCGACTGGCTGGTCGTCCAGCGCCTCGAAATCAACCGGCGTCTCCAGCCGGGCGAAAACCCCGGCGATCCGCTTCACCCCCGCCAGCTTGCCATGCGGAATGGCAATGCCGTTGCCGACACCGGTCGAGCCCAGCCGTTCACGCTGCAGGATGGTGTCGAACACCTCCCGTTCCGGAATGCCGGCAATCGCCGCGGCCCTTTCGGACAGCATTTGCAGCAATTGCTTCTTGGAGTTCGCCTTCAACGCCGGCAAGATTGCCGGAACGTTGATGAGATCGCTCAGATCCATACTTGAAATCCCTTGTTCGCCTACCGTCGCCAGCCCTCACTCTCGCGTGCGGCTCGGTGCCTTATCCCAGTGCGGCCTTGGCCGTCATCCCTGCGCGACCTTGGTCGTAGACGGGTCGATCCAGCCGATATTTCCGTCCGGCCGGCGATAGACGATATTGAGATGCTCGGTTCCGGCATTGCGGAAGACGAGAACCGGGCTGTCCTTGGTGTCGAGCTCGATCACCGCTGACGCCACCGACATGGTCCGCAGCGTCATGGTTGATTCGGCGACGATGGCTGGCGCGAAATTCTCCGGTATTTCCTCGTCGTCGTCGGCAAGCGGCGCCATCACCGTATAGGCGATGTCGGTGAGCTCGCCGTTGGCATTGCCTGAATTATGTGACTTCAGCCGACGCTTGTAGCGCCGAAGGCGGGTTTCGAGGCGATCCGCCGCCGCCTCGAAAGCGAGCGTCGGGTCCTGGGCTTCACCGGTCGCCTGCAGCGAAGCGCCGGAATCCAGCCGGATCATGCAATCGGCCGTGTAGCGCGACCCCGATTTGACGACTACAATTTGCCCTGAAAAGCCCCGATCGAAATATTTCCCGATCACTTCTCCGACACGGTCGTTGATGCGCGTACGGAACGCATCGCCGATGTCCATGTGTTTTCCTGATATGCGCAGTGTCATCTGAAAACTGACCTTCCTTGCTCAGGCTTCAAACTGTCCCGAGTTTATACCCGTGGTCTGTGCGCACAAGCTTTGCGGCGTCACTTGCGCCGATTTTAAATCCGAACTTTCCGGTTGATCACAAGCCGCCTTCTTGACCGTCCCGTGGCCAAAGTCGTGACGGACCATCCGCATGCGGGCAGTAGCCCGTCCCATGCGGGCGGGCTTCTAGCCACTTCATTGCGGCTTGTCAATGAAGCGCGAAAGTTGTGGAAATTCCGTCGGAGATCAACGTCCGGCGCTGGCCAAAGCGCGTTTTTCACGCCGCCGCTGCACCGACGAGGGAATATTCATGCCCTCCCGATACTTGGCGACCGTGCGCCTGGCGATATCGACGCCACTTTCCCGCAACATATCCACAATCGCGTCGTCGGAAAGCACGTCGGCAGGTTTCTCCTCATCGATCAACTGCTTGATGCGGTCGCGCACCGCTTCAGACGAATGCGCATCGCCGCCACCCGACGAAGCGATCGAGGCGGTGAAGAAATAGCGCAGTTCGAACACGCCGCGCGGGGTCAGCATGTATTTGTTGGCGGTGACCCGGCTGACGGTCGATTCGTGCATGCCGATGGCGTCGGCCACCGTGCGCAGGTTGAGCGGCTTCAGGTGACGCACGCCATGGACGAGGAAGGCGTCCTGCTGGCGCACGATTTCTGAGGCAACCCTAAGAATGGTCTTTGCCCGCTGGTCGAGGCTGCGCGTCAACCAGTTGGCGTTTTGCAGGCATTCCGCCAGGAAATCCTTTTCCGTCTGGTTTTTCGCATGCGGTGAAACCTGGGCGAAATAGATATGGTCGACCAGCACGCGCGGCAGCGTTTCGGGGTTGAGTTCGATTACCCAGCTTCCGTCATTAGCCGCCCGCACTTCGACATCGGCGATGATCGCGTCGCTGGCGCCCCCCGAAAACGCCATGCCCGGGCGCGGATCGAGCGCACGTATCTCGGCCAGCATGTCGAGCAGATCCTCCTCGTCGACCCCACAAATCCGTTTCAGGGTCTGGAAATCGCGCCGCGCCAAGAGTTCGAGATTGGCGATCAAAGCCTTCATCGCCGGGTCTAGCCGGTCGCGGACGGCAAGCTGCAGCGACAGGCATTCGGCGAGGTCGCGGGCAAAGATGCCGGCGGGCTCGAATGTCTGACAGACCGCGAGCGCATTCGCCACCGCCGCCCGGTCGGTGCCGAGACGGGCGGCGATCTCGGCCATGTCGGCGCGCATATAGCCGGCCTCGTCGAGACCATCGGCCAGTTCGCTGGCGATCAGGCGTGCTGCCGGGTCGGCGAAGGCAAGCGCAACCTGTTCGCCGACATGCTCGCGCAGCGTGATGGCGGCGGCCGCCATGTCTCCGACGTCGAAGCCGTCGGAAGAGGACGCGGAACCGTTGCCGGAGGCCGACTTCCATTGAGCCGTCAGGTCGGGACCGAGCCGCTCGCTGGCGCCGGGGTCGTCGGGAAACAGGTTTTCCAGCGAAGTATCGAGCTTTTCCGAGATCGCCTCGGCGCTCCACGCCGTTTCCTTCTCGAACCAGTCGCCGTCGGTAGCCGTTTCCGGCGCGGCATCGATCTTCTGGATCGCCTGGTCGTTGACGGCATCGTCCTGCGGCTCGGCGCGATCGAGCAGAGGATTGCGCTCGATCTCGTCGTCAATGAAGCGTTCCAGTTCGATGTGGGTGAACTGCAGCAGCCGTATCGACTGCATGAGTTGCGGCGTCATCACCAGCGACTGGGACTGTCGTAGTTGTAGTTTTGCCGCCAACGCCATGGTTCGGTTTCTAACGCCCTGTCTGCGCATCCGGACTGCCGGAAGGAGTCGGGCATAGAAACTGGCCCGGCTTTTGCTTGTCAAGGCGACGGCGATCAAAACTCGCCTGTCGGTGCTTTATCTGGACGAGAAATCGGAGAAAAAGGCTCGTCTCGCGCGAAAAATTGCGTTTGGAGGGGAACTTTCCCGCTTAGAGTGTAAATCCCTCACCGAGATAAAGCCGCCGCACATCCGGGTTTGCGACCACTTCATCGGCCCGGCCATGGGTCAGCACCTGGCCGGCATGGATAATGTAGGCGCGATCGATCAGGCCGAGCGTCTCGCGGACATTGTGATCGGTGATGAGCACGCCGATGCCCCGCGCCGTCAGATGGCGCACGAGTTGCTGGATATCGGCGACGGCGATCGGATCTATGCCAGCGAAAGGTTCGTCGAGCAGCATGTATGCGGGGCGGGTCGCCAGTGCGCGCGCGATTTCAAGGCGCCGCCGCTCGCCGCCGGAAAGCGACAGCGACGGGGCTTTGCGCAGATGGCTGATGTGAAACTCATCGAGCAGTTCGTCGAGACTGTGTTCGCGCTTTTCGCGGTTCTTTTCGACCACTTCGAGCACGGCACGGATGTTTTGCTCGACGCTCAAGCCGCGAAAGATCGACGCTTCCTGAGGAAGATAGCCGATGCCGAGGCGGGCGCGGCGGTACATCGGCATCGAGGTGACATCGAAGCCATCGATTTCGATTGTGCCTTCGTCGACCGGCACAAGGCCGGTGACCATGTAGAAACAGGTCGTCTTGCCGGCGCCGTTGGGACCGAGCAGTCCGACCGCCTCACCGGCGCGCACGCCGATCGTCACGCCGCTGACAACTTTGCGGCCCTTGTAGCTCTTGGTCAGGCCCTTGGCGATCAAGGTTCCCTTGAACTTTACCTGGTCGACGCTGACCGTGGCCGGTGCCGCAAGTTTGCTGGCGACGCG
Source organism: Mesorhizobium sp. M5C.F.Cr.IN.023.01.1.1 (assembly GCF_003997585.1). Taxonomy (NCBI): domain Bacteria; kingdom Pseudomonadati; phylum Pseudomonadota; class Alphaproteobacteria; order Hyphomicrobiales; family Phyllobacteriaceae; genus Mesorhizobium; species Mesorhizobium sp. M5C.F.Cr.IN.023.01.1.1. The sequence continues at coordinate 54,117 of NZ_RZSU01000034.1, forward strand.
TCCTGGAAGAAGCGCCATCAGCGATGCTACGTCGACCATCAGGGGTTCGCCGCTCCCGACTTCGCCGGCGGCGTGATCGACATCATCACGCGGCCCCCGCAGGCGTCGACCTGAGCCAGGCCACTCTTCATCTGCACGGTGAGCTTACAGCCGACCAGCACATTGTCACCTTGCGAAAGCACGACCTTGCTGCCTGAAAGCACCAGCACTTCCGTCTTCATGTCGAAGGTGCCGCTGTCGCCGGTGGCGACCTGGTCGTCCGATTTGATATAGACCTTGTTGGCGACCTCCAGGCGGTCGATGTTGGCCGAGCCGGTCATCGCGGCACCTGCGGCCTGCGCATCCTTGGCGTCAGCGTCGGCGTCCTTGACGTAATAGACCGTCATCTTGCCGGCCTTGAGCAAGGTCGGACCCTGGACGACGCTTACATTGCCTGTGAACACCGCGACGCTATCCGCCTGGCGGACCTCGAGCTTATCGCTTTCGATCTGGATGGGCTTGTCGCCGGACAGTTTGAGGCCCGACAGCTGGCTGGTGGCCTTGGACTGCGCCAGAGCCGGCGCCGTCCCCAAACCCAGGACCAGCCCCAAGGCCAACCCAAGGGCCGGCAACGCCGAAGCTGCGGCCATGAGCCGTGTCGAACTACTGAACCGCATTGGATTCTCCGCTCATTGCCTCTGCCGCCTTCAAGCTGGCGGGATCGATGTTGACACGCACTCTGTTCTCGAAAACCACGATCTTGCCGTTGTCTTGGATCGACATCGACTCTGCGGTGATCCGCGACCCGCCGCGGCTGACGTCGACCGGATCGTTCGTCTTCATAGTGCCTTTGCCCATATCGAGAAAGACTGATTTGAACTTTGCCGCCAAGCCATCGGTGGTGGTTATGGTGACATCGCTGGTCAGGCTCATCGTGTTGCCGTCGCGATTATAGGTGCCGTGCGAGGCATTGATGGCCGCCACATTGTCGGTCGATATCGGCAGCTTGGCGTCGATGCCCTCCAAGTTGATGATTCCTTGCTTGGTCACGTCCTGTATGGCGCGCAAAGCCGTCATGGAATAGGGCAGTTTCTGCTTGGTGAACCCGTTGAGCTTGGGATTGGCCATCACCAGCTTGCCATTGGCGAAGGCGCTGCCGTCGGCCTGGACCTGGATTGAGCCAGGCGCCGCGAGATAGGAATAGACCGGGAAGGCGACCGCGATCGCGGCAGCGGCCAGCGGCACCGCCAGCTTCAATATCCGCACGCGGCGCGAATGGCGCTGGGCAATGCCGAAGGCGTCGACCCGCGCCGGGCCTACGTCCGGGGGAGCCAACTCCGTCTCGGTGTTGGTCGGTTCGATCGGTCGCGCTAACATAACTGCTTTCTTTTAAACCCCTGCCGCCAAGCACCCCTATAGGTGGGATGCCGGCGCCCTCAAGCAAGCACAAGCGGAGGAAAACCGCAAAAGTGTGACGGTTGCTGTTGCACAAACGAAAATGAAACCGGCACAACTTGCATGTCATACCAGATACAGGCGGGCAGCGTTAGGGGCCTGTGGATTGGTCTTGACGTCTCTTGAAACCCCGGTTCGCGAACGTCGAGACCTGTCTTTGGCGCAAGCTCGTCAGGAATCGGTAGCCGGGCGCGGATGGTTGCTTTAAAAGCATCTGCTTCCACCGACTATGAGGCTGACCATGGCACTGAGAGCCGACGACCTGATCGACCGCCGCCGCTTGCGCCGCAAGCTGACATTCTGGCGCGTTGCCGCGCTTGTTGTCGCAGCAGCCGGGCTGATTGCCTTTTCGAGCTGGATTTACGGTGACGACTTCACCGGCACGGCGGTCGACCATATCGCCAAGGTCAAGATCGAGGGTACCATCACCGAAGACGAAGACCTGATCAAACAACTGGAGACCATCCGTCAATCCTCGAGGGTGAAAGCGGTGATCCTGTCGATCGATTCACCGGGCGGCACCACCGTCGGGGGCGAATCGATATACGAGGCAGTGCGCAAGCTGGCCGCCGAGAAGCCGGTGGTGGCCGAGGTCGGCACGCTGGCCGCATCGGCGGGCTATATGATCGCCACCGCGGCCGATCATATTGTCGCGCGCAAATCGTCGATCGTCGGCTCGATAGGCGTGCTGATCCAGTATCCGGACGTCAGCGGCCTTATGGACAAGCTCGGCATCAAGCTCGAGGAAGTGAAATCCTCGCCGTTGAAAGCCTCGCCATCGCCTTTCAAGCCGACCAATGACGACGAGCGCACCATGGTCCGCAAGCTCATCCTGGACAGCTACGACTGGTTCGTCGGCGTCGTCGCCGAACGACGCAACATGACCAAGCCGGAGGCACTGGCCTTGGCCGACGGGTCGATCTTCACCGGCCGGCAGGCTGTTGCCAACAAATTGATCGACGCGGTCGGCGGCGAGACCGAAGCGATCGATTGGCTCGCGACCAAGGGCGTCGACGCCAAGCTCAAGGTGGTGGAGTGGAAGGACGCGGAAAGCGGCGGCTTCCTGTTCTCGAAAGCGATGGCGCAAACCATTGGCAGTGCGCTCGGGCTGCCCGACTATGGCGGCGAGATCATTCACGAACTTGGTGCCGACCGCTTGTTTCTTGACGGTCTCGTTTCCGTCTGGCACCCTTGAGACGAGTGAAAAAAGCAAATAAAATCATCCTCATATGACTGCAGTGTTTTCACGGGGAGCCTTCTCATGATCAAATCCGAACTTGTGCAGATCATTGCCACACGCAACCCGCACCTTTTCCTGCGCGACGTCGAAAACATCGTCGGCGCGATTTTCGACGAGATCACCGACGCGCTTGCCGAAGGCAACCGGGTCGAGCTGCGCGGTTTCGGTGCTTTCTCGGTGAAAAACCGCCCCGCCCGCACCGGCCGCAACCCGCGCACCGGCGAATCCGTCGAGGTCGAGGAGAAATGGGTGCCGTTTTTCAAGACCGGTAAGGAATTGCGTGAAAGGCTGAACGGCGGCAAATAGGCGCCGCGCGAGCTCGTGCAGCATGCCGGCCTTTTCAGTAGGCCTGCGGTAGAGCCCGCCTTCGACAGGGAATTCCATGTTCAATCGCTTCATGCTCATCGTGGTGTTCGTGCCGCTGGCCGTCATTCTGATCGCGCTGGCCGTCGCCAACCGCGATCCGGTTGCCTTCACCCTGGACCCGTTCAACCCCGGCAATCCGGCGCTGACGATGACGCTGCCGCTTTTCATCTTCCTGTTCCTGGCTCTCGCCATCGGCATGATCGTCGGAAGCCTGGCGACCTGGGTCAAGCAGGGCCGCTATCGCAAGCTGGCGCGCCAGCGCGGCGTCGAGGCCGAAAACCTGCGCCAGGCAGTCAGCCGCGCACCGGCTGCGCCACAAGGCCCCGCCTTGCCGAAGCCGACCAGCTGAGCCAACACAGCGCCGCACGTCCTTTGGGACGCGCAAAGGACGCTGTACGATTTTCGGTTATGCGTTAGGCGTATTTCTCTCCACGGAGTTTCCCATGCTGACCATTTCGGCGGCCGAGGTCGATCAAGCGCTGACCTTTCCCGGCCTGGTCGAGACGCTGCGCGCGGCCTTTCGCGATGGCGCGGTACAACCGGTCAGGCATCACCATACGGTCGAACGGCCCGACGGCGCGGCCTCGACGCTGCTCCTGATGCCGGCCTGGACCGACTTCAATGCGGCCGGCACGTCGGCAGGCGGCCATATCGGCGTCAAGATCGTCACGGTGTCGCCCGACAACAACACCGTAGGCAAACCCGCTGTGATGGGGCTTTACCTCCTGCTCGACGGCGCGACCGGCGAGCCTGAAGCCATGATCGATGGCCAGCGGCTGACGCAGTGGCGCACGGCCTGCGCCTCGGCGCTGGCCGCTTCCTATCTGGCCCGCGAGGACGCTGAGCGGCTGCTGGTGGTCGGCGCCGGCGCGCTGTCGCCGTTCCTCGCCAGGGCGCATTCGGCGGTGCGGCCGATCACCGCCATCCGCATCTGGAACCGCACACCGGCCAATGCCGAAAAGGTTGCGGCGGAATTGCGCGCGGAGGGCTTGGCGGCCACCGCCGCGAGCGATCTCGACGCCGAACTCGGCCAGGCCGACATCGTTTCGTCGGCGACCATCACGACCACGCCGCTGATCAAGGGCGCGCTGTTGAAGCCGGGAACCCATGTCGATTTGGTCGGCGGCTTCACGCCGGTCATGCGCGAAAGCGACGACGATGCGATTGCGCGTGCTCGCGTCTACGTCGATACCCGGGCAGGCGCCGCCAAGGAGGCGGGCGATATCGTCCAGCCGCTGGCCTCGGGCGTGCTGAAGCCGCAAGCCATCGTCGCCGACCTGCATGAATTGGCACGCGGCCAGAAGAAGGGCCGGCAGAGCCCTGGTGAGATCACGCTGTTCAAATCGGTCGGCGCAGCCCTCGAAGACCTCGCCGCCGGCATTGCGGTGTACAAGGCGCTGAGAAGTAGGGAAGTAGGGAAGTAGGGAAGTAGGGAAGTAGGGAAGTAGGGAAGTAGGGAAGTAGGGAAGCCGTACCAATCGTGCGGCTTCGTGCCAGTCATATTTCCCCTATTCACTTACTCCCTACTCCCCTACTCCCTGTTCCGATCGGCGGGAACGTCTCCGGCGTCGAGCCGTTGTTCGGGCGTTATGGAGATACGCGGGTTCCTGTTGTTCTGGTCCATCTTGGCCGCCGTCATGGCGGCGCTCAGCCTTGGACCATCCTTCGCCCATGTCCTGGAATCGGCTCCTCGGCTGACGAAGTGGTCACCTTCTCTCTGGCGCGAGACGACTGTCTTCAACGCTCAGTTCCAGCTGTTTGCCGTCATTGGCGCGCCACTGGACGTGGCCGCGATCGGCTGTCCGGGGCTGCTCGCATGGATGCTGCGCAATGACCGCCCAGCGTTCTGGTATGCGTTGGCCGCTGCCGTGCTCTATGCGGTGTCTCTTGCGATGTGGTTTGCTCTCGTCAAGCCGGCGAACGATATTCTGGCCACCTGGGTGCCTGGACCGATCCCGGAAAATTTCGAAGCGATCCGACTGCGCTGGGAAACCGGCCATATGATCGTCGCCGGCTTCAAGGCCGTCGGTTTCGTATCGCTGGTTGTCGCCCTGCTTTGGATCAGGCGCGGCTGACCGTTTCGGAAATGTCCAGCGACCGCGTTTGTTGCACCGGTGAATGTGCTGTGGCAGAAGCGGGCCAAGTCGCCCCGGAGATGCTCTTCTTGAAACCTTTTCGCGACAAACGCCGCGACAGCCGCTCGCATCAGCTCGCAAAGGGCGGGGCGGAACAGGCGCCGCGCGCAACCGGCACAGCATCGGGCAACCGCACCGAGCCGAAAGCCGCGCCGCAAGTCATTTCCCGCCGCGACGGCGCCCTGCCCGCTGAACACCTGCCGCTGATCCTCGAAGTGGCGCCCAACGCCGACTATGCGCTGCTCGACAGCGGCGCCGGTCAAAAGCTCGAGCAGTACGGGCCCTATCGCATCGTCCGGCCCGAAGGCCAGGCGATCTGGCAAAAAGCGTTGCCGGCCGAAAACTGGGATCGCGCCGACGCAATTTTCACCGGCGACACCGACGAGGAAGGCATCGGCCGCTGGCGCTTCCCCAAGACGCCGCTCGGCGAGACCTGGCCGATGAAGCATGACGGCATCGACTATCTCGGCCGCTTCACCTCGTTTCGCCATGTCGGCGTCTTCCCCGAGCAGGCCTCGCACTGGGACCACATGGCCGGGCTGATCGCGGCGGCGAAGCGACCGGTCAAAGTGCTGAACCTGTTCGGCTATACCGGCCTTGCCTCGCTGGTGGCGGCGCGCGCCGGCGCCGAGGTCACCCATGTCGATGCGTCCAAGAAGGCGATCGGCTGGGCTAGGGAGAACCAGGAGATGGCGGGCCTGTCGCAAAAGCCGATCCGCTGGATCATCGATGACGCCATGAAATTCGCCGAGCGCGAGGAGCGCCGCGGCAGCCGCTACGACATCATCCTGTTCGATCCGCCCGCCTATGGCCGTGGCCCCAAGGGCGAGGTCTGGCAATTGTTCGAGGACCTGCCTGATCTGACCGACCTCTGCCGCTCGATCCTGACGCCGAAGCCGCTTGCTGTCGTGCTGACCGCCTATTCGATCCGCGCCTCCTTCTTCACCATTCATGCCTTAATGCGCGACACTTTCGCAGGCATGGGCGGAACGGTCCAATCCGGCGAACTGATCATCCGCGAGAAATCCGCCGGCCGGGCGCTGTCGACGTCGCTGTTCTCGCGCTGGGTGGCCTGATGAGCGAGCGGCACGCCGGCGCGCCAGGGCAGGTGAAAGAGGTCACCAGCCTCGCCAATCCGTTGATCAAGGACATCAGGGCTCTCGCCCTGAAGAAATTCCGCGACCAGCAGAACGCCTTCATGGCCGAGGGGCTGAAGCTGGTCATCGATGCGCTCGACCTCGGCTGGTCGATCCGGACGCTGGTCTTCGCCAAGGCCGGACGCGGCAACGCGGCAGTCGCAAAGGCCGCGGCGCGCACGGGTG
>NZ_RZSU01000035.1:0-60390 GCF_003997585.1 Mesorhizobium sp. M5C.F.Cr.IN.023.01.1.1
GCTTCCGGTCAGAAAAAAGGGCCACCGCACCTGTTCAAGCGTATCGACTTCGAGAAATCGTGCGGCGATATGGCCGCGCTGCCAGCATTCATCGATGCCGCGTATCGAAAAACGCCGCCGGTCGATGCACATTTCGGTCGACCCGGTCAGGGTTGCGTGGCCAAAGACATCCGTCGCATAGATGTAAATGTAGCGGTTCGTGAGTTCCTCGCGGATGACGTTCACGCACTGATTTGCGCCGATGGTCCACCAGCCATCGGTCTGGTCCGTATTGTCGACCTTTTGGCCGACAGCGAGATTGACGACGTCGAGCGTCTGATTGCAGACGGTGAATTCGGCGCGCGCTTCGTGGGACGACAGGAGAGCCAGCAACATCGCGCCCGACATGACCACAAGTTTGATACGGCCTCTCAAAGCAAGCAGGCCGCGAAGCCAATCACGCTGATTTTTGGGCGGAACAGCGGTCGGGAAGGAAAAACGCGAGCGGCGGAGGTCCATCGGCGTTCATGCTACCCGCCGAGCCGGAAGTACTTTGCCGTGGCGGAGAACTCAGATCGGTTGGTGTCGATCTCTTCGAGAATCCTGGGCAACAGCAGCGCGGCTGGTGTCGGCGCGGAGAACGCCGCAGCCTGAATATCCTGTGGACCCGTGATGACCATTATGATCTGCGGCACGACCTTGCCGGCCGCCTTGTCGGCTGCGCCGAGATCGATCGGAAAGTTGAACGTGGCCTTGTCGGCTTGCGCCAAGATACGACCGTCGAGGTTGAATGCCATACCCCTGTGGTCGATCAGCAGCACGCTGGAAATGAGGCCGCCACGCGTCACCAGCGTGCCGCCGATCGGCGAGCCGCTCGGCACCGTCGTTCGATCGAGAGCAAGCTGCGGCTTGTCAGCCGGCATCTGGTCCAGAAAGCGCAGAAAGTCGGTAACTTCGCATTGAGCCGGCTCAATGAGGCGGACGCTGATGTCCGGTTCGAGATGGAATCTTGCCTGGAAATCGGACAGCATTCGTTCGAATGGCTGGACCTCTGTGCCCAATCCTTCGATTTCGACAGCGGTCTCGGTTGCCGACGTCAACGTCGCATAGAAACAGTCGCCGCCGTTGAAGTCGCGCACCCAAGAGGCCCGTTGAGCAGGGTAGTCGAGGGCATTTTTCGGCGGTAGTTCTAGTTCCGGTTTCGGCACGTTCAAGGCAACGGCGGCTTCGCCAGGCTGTTTGCCTGCCGCCGGCTCGTCCTGCTGCCCCTTTGCGTTCATATCATCCGTCTGGCCTGCAGCGGGGTCGGGCACTCGCGCGGCCTGCTGGCTGGCCGGCTGATCGGGCTTCCGGCTCTCCATCACGTCGGGCTGGACCGCCGGGGGCGGCGGGGCCTTGTCGGCCGGCGGCATTGGCGCGACCTGGACGCGCGGCGGAACCGGCTCCGGGGTTTCCTCGGTCGGCAAGAGGACTTCGGCGGGCTGCATCGGCTCCAACCTTTGATCCGCCGCGGCATCTGCCCGATTTTCAGCTGGCGACAGCGCCTCGGCTATCGACGGCTCCGGGGTATCCTCGGATGCCGACGGCCCCGGGGTTTCCTCGGTTGGCGAAAGGACTTCTGCAGGCCGTGCCGGCTCCAACTTTTGATCCGCCGCGGCACCTGCCTGATTTTCAGCTGGCGACAGCGCCTCGGCTGGCGCCGGCTCCGGGGTCTCCTCGGATGGCGCCGGCTCCGGGGTCTCCTCGGATGGCGCCGGCGCCGGGGTTTCCTCGGTTGGTGAGAGGACTTCGGCGGGCCGTGTCGGCTCCAACTTTTGATCCGCCGCGGCACCTTCCTGACGCTCAGCTGGCGACGCAGCGGATTCTGTTTGTGACTGCTCAGGTGGAACTGCCTTTGCCGGCTCATCGCCCGGCGAATTTGCAGCACTGTCCGTCGGCGCCGGTTTTGATGCTTTTGGAGACAAAAACGATGTATCGCCGGCGGTCGGCGTGGAAGGCGTCATCAAGCCGCTCAGATAGATGCCTGCACCGGACGCGACAGCTAATGACGCCAAGGCAGCGATCGCAATCGATCGGGTCTTGGCGGACTTTGCAGGGACCTTTGGCAAAACCGCCCGAGGACCGGCAACTGGCGAAGACCTTGGTTCGGACAGAACCGCCGGCCGGACATGCGGAACGAAGCGCTGTTCACCGGGAGCCGCCGGAGCCTGACTTGGAAGCTTGGGGCCGGGCGCGAGGGTTCCCCCGGTTCGCGGCAAACCCGTCCGGTCGCGCGGCGTGATCGACGTTGGCGGCGCTGTCCCCTCGTCATCCGTGTCGTCACGTGTCGCCCTGGCGATATCCGCCATGCTGATCGGCCGGTCTTGTGGATCCGGCTGCAGCATGGCTTCAAGAATTCCACGAAAATCGGCATCGATGTCGGATAAGTCGGGAACGGTTCGGCGTTTTTCCACGATCTCGAACTGGGAGCCGCCCATGTCGATCGGTTTCCCGCGCAGAGCAGCAGCCAGAACCAAGCCCAGGCTGTAGATGTCGGATTGCTCGCTGACATCGCCGCCGTATAGGCCGAGTTGTTCGGGAGAAACGTAGTTGTACTTTCCAGCGAACTTTCCGCCGATCAGGGTCTCTCCGCCGACGGTCGCCGACCGCGCGATGCCAAAATCGATGATCTTTGCGCGCTCGACCCGGCCTCCTGGCAGGATGATGTTATCCGGGGAGAGGTCGCGGTGTATTGCTCCCGCCTGGTGCACGGCGCTCAGGCCGGAAGCCAAGCGGTGGCAGAGCTTGCGCACGTCTTCCTTCGGCATCGGGCCACGTCGCATGATATCGAACAGCGACTGGCCGTCGACGAATTCCATGGCAAGGTAGGGGCGACCGATACCGGGGTCGATCGTGAAGACGTGATATCGCACGACCGCGTCGTGCGACAGGTGATTGAGGATCGACGCTTCCTTGCGAAACAGCGACAGGATCGTCTGATCCCGGGCGAACTCGGGCAAGACGATCTTGATCGCGACGTGGTCGCCGGTTTGGATATTGTGGCCACGGTAGACTTCGCCCATGCCACCGAATGCGATCCGCTCGTCCAGTTCATAGATGCCGCTGAGTTGCGTGCCTACGGCTGTATTGGCCACGTTAGGCGATATCCGCGTCTTGTCGTCGGCGCTCATCAGCCTCAACCTTCCGCTCTGGGAGGGTCGGGATAGGGCTCATTGCGCCCGTTACCGATCTTCACGAGCACGATCGTGACATTGTCTGTTCCCCCGCGCGCCAGCACCGTTTGTAGCAGGTTTTCGCATGCCGCCTGAGGTGTCGCCGACACCGCCGCCGCCTCGATCTCGGCGTCTGTGACATGCGCTGTCAGCCCGTCGGTGCTCAACACAAATATGTCGCCCGGCATGATTTCGCCTTGCTGGAAATCAATGACGATCTCGTCGCTGACGCCGACCGCATGCGTGATAACGTTGCGGCGCGGCCAGGTGAGCGCTTCGGCTGCGCTGATCATGCCCTTGTCGAGAAGTTCCTGAACTTCGGTATGGTCCTTCGAAATCTGGGAGATCGAGGCGTTGCGGATCAGATAGACGCGACTGTCGCCCGCCCACAGGCAGGCAAACCGCCCATCCATCGCCAGCAGGGCGGCGACAGTGGAGCCAATGGTGACTCCGCGGGATTCCGATATCCTGCGGATTTCGGCGTTGGCCCGGCTCAGCCGGTCCTCGAAGCGGGCGCGAAGATCCGGTGCAGAGCTTGCAATGCCGATCGTTGCCAAGTGATCGACGATGCTGGCCGAAGCGACTTCCCCGGCATCATGTCCACCCATTCCATCGGCCACCACCCACAGGCCAGTTTCCGGCTCGACCAGATAGCTGTCTTCATTGAGCTCGCGGACACAGCCTCTATGGCTAACGCCGAAGCTTTCAAAGGGAAGGGCGACATTGTTCACTTTGCCACCAAGCGCTTCTCAAGCGTCCTCTGCGCCGCACTGTCAGGCGCTCGCTCGCGCCAGTTTGCCACAGGCTCGAATATTAAAGTATCGAAATCAACGTCCGCGCGTCTGTTGCCGATGGACCGCATGACCATATTGGAAAATTCAAAGGTCATCTCAAAACGCCTTTGGACAGCTGAACCCAGAAAACGCAGAAAGGAAGAGAGGGTTGGGGTCCGAACTGGCTTGGACCGTATAGGCGACATCGCGTCCGCCGATCACGAAACGGGCTTCCGTGTTGCCGCCGGTGCTGGTGATATCAGCCTTGTCCAGCAGGCGCTTCAGTGCCCACGGACCTTCGAACTTGATCGCGGACTCCCGGCCCGGCAACTCCGGAATGAGGCTCAGGCTCGCGGACGCGGAAGTCATGCCGCTCGGCCAGCTCACCGTGCTTGGCGCGTTGCCCGCCTGGTTGCTTTGAACAATCTGGCCATCGATATCGAGTAGCGCCGTATCGGCATCGCCATGCAGTGAAAACGGCGTAAAGGTGACACTGACTGACGGCACCGAACCACCTGAAGGAAAGAATGCGTTGCGGATTTCCGCGGCCAGCTGGAAGTTTTTCAAGGTCGACTTCGACAGGTCGCGTCCGAAACGCGCATCCTGTTTCCAGCTCCAGTCCTGGCCGGTCATGTCGATTAGCGATGCCAGATTCTGTGCGAAGAACCGGTCCATCAGTCCACCTGGAGCGAACAGTTTCGCGAAATCCGCCATCGCAATATCCTCCGTGCTATCACTGGCGAAAGGATAACGGCCCTCGACCACCTCCTCGCAGGCGCGCGTGACCGTCTGGTCGAGCATCTGGTTCAAATTCGCTAGCGAGGTTTCCGCGACGTTGCCGTCAAGCTCGTCGGCGGTCGCAGTAACCATTCGGGCCAGTTGCTTGGGCAGCCGCGAGACATTGGCGCGAAGGGTGGATATCTGCAGCTGCAGATTCATGTTGACGCGTTCCACTTGCGAAGGGACGTCGGCCGCCAGTTGCAGGCTTTGGTGGATGTCGCGGAAATTCTGCGTCAATGCATCGATTGGGCGGCGTCCAGCGGGACCGTTCACCAAAGCCTGGAATGATCTGAATTGCGCTTCGATGTTCGCCCCGGGATCCTGGTTTTGCGCGCTAGCGGACCCTGCACCGGCCCGGCTTTGCGATTTGCCGCTGGCGATTTGAATGCCGATACGGGCCAACCCCCTGGCGACATCTGGAGTGTTCTGCGGCTGGTTTTGAAGCATGTCGGCTTCGGCCTCGGAGCCGAAGTCTTTGCCGGAACCAGCTTCTCGCGTCAGAGCTGTTTCGTCGGCGATCGCCGTAAAAAGCTGGTCGATTGGCGAGGTTGGTGACGCGGCAGCGGACAGCGCGATATAGTGCGGCTTGTCCTTCAACATCGCCTTGAACTTCAACTTGTCGAGAACGCCGTTCCACGCCGCGGCAAACTCCCTCCCATAGCGCTCGACAAGTTCGGGACCGAGCTTAAGCAACTCCTGGTCGATACCACCTTGCTCGCCGCCGCCGCCGAGAAGCCACTGGTCATCGACAAGCATCTGCGCAATGCGCGAGAGTTGTCCGAGATAGAAGCTGTTGAAGCCGCTATAGGTGTAGATACCAGGAACGCGAAGGCCTGACAGGTCGCCACCGTCGACACGCTCGAACAACAGCTGCGCTTCCGGGCCGCCTTTCACGGTGACGGAAAAATCATCCAGCGCTGCCGCGTATACCGCCGACTTGACCAACGCGGAGGCACGATCGGCAAGGCTCATCCGCCCGAGCGAGCGTTGAGCGGCTTCGACAAGTGGCTGGTTGAGTTCAAAAACTGGATCATAGGCGTCGTCCAACGCAAGCATGGCCCGAAGATGCTTTTCGAGCTGCGCCCGTCCCTCTCGGTTGTTTTCGCCCGGATATCGGTTCTGCTCCCAGTCCTGCCTCATCCAGGACACGATCAACTCGTCGTCGACCTTAGGCGCCTTGCCGCCAAGCATCAGGTAGATCTTCAGCGGTTCGTAGAGCGCGGCAGGATCAGCCATCTTGGCCTGGATAGTCCGTTCGGCCTGAAGCAGAAGGCGCGAGCGGAACATGCGCTCCAGCGCTTGCCGGTAAGCTGTTTTTGATGCCGAGAGAAGTCTTTCCCGCTGACTGAGGCCGAACGTCTCCTCGATCGGTGTCGGCAAGTCACTGGTATCGAACCCGGCCGGCAGTTCGCGCAACTGGTCGAGCGGGCCAATGACGTTTTCGAGGTCGACATCGGCGACCGTTGTGCTTTTGAGGAGCGGGTCTGCCGTCTCGCGATACTGGCTTACAGCTTGCGTGGTAGAGGCGATCAGCGACCTGTTGGCGGTAAAGCTCAGGGCCAAGGTGCCCAGAGCCGCCGCAGCGATCAATGCTATTGCGCCAAGGCTGCCATATCTGGCGATCGCTGCACGCCTTTCAGCCGATTTGTCGTACGAAACCCACCCGGATTCAGCGAAAATGACGTCGGTCAGAAGATCATGCAAAAAGAAGCTTTTGCCAGTGCCGGAAAGATGGGCGCGAGAAGCGCTGCCGAAACTGCGACCGATTGCGCCCAGCACCTGGTCGATCGGCGTACCCTCCTGCGTGCCTGACGAAAAATAGAGTCCACGCAGGCTGACGTTCACCTGGCTGCGGGCCGGATCGAATATGCTAGCGATGAAACTGGCAATACGGCCCTTCAGCGCGCCAAACTGGGCTGGAAAGCCAAAGATGGCTATGCGTGCGACCGGATCGGCCTCTTCCTGCAGGCGGTCGGCGATTTCCTCCGCCAGGCGTTTTGCCAATGCGTCGAATTCGGCCGGTGCCTCACCGACCATGTTCTTGCTGCGATCGGCGGTCTGGAATGTCGCGCCCCATACTTTGCGGCGGCGCTGCTCGTCGAAACCGCCAAAATAATCCATGAAACCGGCGACAAGGTCGGCCTTGGTGAAGAGCAGGTACACCGGGAACTGGATTTTCAGTGTTTCGTGAATTTCGCGCAGACGGCTGCGTATTTCGACGACATGGAGGTCAAGTTGCCCATCATCGAGGCTCATGAGATCGGCAAGGCTGATGGCCAGAATAACGCCGTTGATCGGTTGCCTGGCGCGGTATCTCTTAAGCAGCGACAAGAAGGCGAGCCAGCTCTTCTTGTCGCTCTGCGCATTGGAATCCTGCGTCGTGTAGCGTCCGGCGGTGTCGATCAGCACCGCCTGATCGGTGAACCACCAGTCGCAGGACCGCGTGCCGCCAACGCCGGCCACCGGCTGGGCGTCCCCCGAACCGGCAAGCGGAAAATTCAGGCCCGAATTGACCAACGCCGTTGTTTTGCCAGCACCAGGCGGGCCGATGACGACGTACCAGGGAACCTCGTAGAGGAAATTGCGCTTGCCGCTCGACCGCTTGAGCGCAGCGATGGCTTCACTCATACGAGCCTCGAGTACCTGCGAGTCGTCATCCCTGTCGTTGTTGCGGGCGACTATCGTCTCGAGCGCTTTTTGCGCCTTTCGCTTTTGCCAGAAACGGAGTCCATAGAAGAGCGTCACGATCGCAACGATCATGCCGATGATCGTCACGCGCAGCCAGACGGGTGCCAGCGGGCGCGTGTCGGCAAAGCGGATCAATGGTCCGGCAATCCAGACGGCTGCCGCGAAACCGGCCAACGCGATCACGCTGAATATCCGCAGCAGCCAACGCGTCATAGGCGCTTCCAAATGGTCGTGCTCACAGTGTTTCCTCCTTGGGGATCATCACGTCGACCCGGCGATTCTGGGCGCGGCCTTCCGGCGTCGCATTGTCGGCGATCGGTTCGTCTTCGCCCTTGCCATCGACCGTTATTCGCGAGGGATCGCTGAATCGCGGTGCCATCATCGCTTCGACAGCCTGCGCCCGGGCGACTGAAAGGTCGAAGTTGGATTTGAACGGGCTCGATTTTCGCGGCTTCACATTGTCCGTATGGCCGACGATCGTGATCGGTCCTGGCTCCTGTTCCAGCGCCGCGGCGATGTCTGCGGCGATCGGTCCAAACTCCGGCTTTATCTCGGCCCGGCCGGACTGGAACAACAGGACATTGTTGATCTCCACGACGATGAACCTGCCCTGCGTGCCGACGGTCAGCCCGCCGCGCGCGATATTCTTGGCCAGTGCGGCATGGATGCGATCGATCTGAGAGGGGGTCGCGGCGACAGGCGGAGCGACTTTCACCGGCGCAGCCGACGGCACCACACTGGCGCGTTCGACGGCGATCGGCGTCGATGGATTGAGCGCCAGCAACCTGCCGGCAAGGGCATCGGCCTCGTTGGTGATGAAGACCCGCAAAGCGAAGAATGCCGCCGTCAGTAGCGCCGACGCTGCGGCCGCAATCACCCAGAGCGGCAACCGGGCCGACGACTGTGCGCTTGACACCGCCAGGCTTTCCCAGTGGGGCGAGATGTCTTCGTCGGCGCGCGCCCTGAAGTAGCGAAGCGTCTCGTAGACGTCGCGTCGAACGCGTTCGAGATTGTTGTCCTCGCGCGCAAGGCCTCGATACTGGCCTTCGAACCCCAGCGACAGGCAGGCATGCATCAATTCAAGCAAGTCATAGTGCGCCTCCGGCGCGGCCAGTATCTTGTTCAGCGCTTCGTAAAAGCCCGAGCTGGTGGGCACAGCGTGAAAGAACTGCGAGACCATGCTGTGCTGCGCCCAGGTGTCTCTCTTGGGCCAGGGCAGGTTGCCGATGAGGTCGTCTGCGGTTTCGCAGAGGGCAAATTTTGCGATCCGCGCATCCTGTTCGGGAACACCGGCTTTCTGCATCGTCCGGTCGAATTTTTCGATCGCCTCGGCAACATGTTCCGCCAGTTGTTCCGCCTGTCTTTCGACAGGCATAAGCCTGAGCTGGCTAAACAGCAGCAGCAAAGGAGCGGCCGCAGCGAGGATCGGGTTGTCTGCTGAATATTTCACGCTGTCCGTGGCATTCAGCAGAATCTCCTGCTGAATGGCTGGGCTCGGCGTTGCCGCAATGGGGCCGGTTCCCGCCGCTGCGGTAGGATCTGCACCTTGATAAATCACGGTTCCGGATGTCCAGCCCGGCGGTGCATGCCGAGCGACACCCGGATCGAAAATCGTCGAATCCTTAACCCGCGAGGGACCGGGCTGCCCGCTGTCGGGAACAGGTCCGTGAGGAGCCGGCGCTGATTTTTCAGCGCGGCGCGGTGCGCGAATGACGGTCTTGTCCGCTGGGCCGAAACGATCGTCCTTCGAGCTCATAGCCAAACGTCCGTCCACGCGTGATTGCTGCGTGTGCGCCACTGGGGGGCAAAACGATCCCTGGCCAGGCGCAGGAAATGCAGGCGCTGCTGGCGAGGGCAGTGTCTGGAGAAAGGTCGGCTATAAAATTCTATCCCGCCGTAACATGACATGTGCCGCAGACCCCCAGGTCAATCAGCCTTACCCCGCTGGCGAACTGTCGTAAGTGATCGTAAGCTTAGAAACGGTCGATTGGAACCAGATGCAGCGCGGCGAAAGGATTTTTCTTCGCCAACTACAGCGCCGCGTCCTTTGGGTCCGCAAAGGACGCTCTAATACTTTCCACCTGGTGCGTGATCCGTTCCGCAGCCGAAGGTCAGCGCATTCAAACCGATCCGATTTCCGGGGACTGGGCGAGGTTCAGTCTTTCCGGCCTATTTTTGCTTGTCGGCTTTGGCATAGGCTTCGCTGAAATAGGCCAGGAATATGTCCAGCATTCCGTTTTCGTGTGCTTCCTCCATGGTCCGCCATTTGGCGACAAAGGCGTCCCAAGCCAGGCTCTTCTTCGATGTGAATGACGTGGGTGGAAGTTTTTTGCTGATCGCCTCAGGCGACAGGTCGTCAAGCAACCGGGAGAGGGCAGCTTGCATGGCTGCATAGGTGGCAAATTCGTGCGTCTTGAGGTCGCGGAATGCGTCTTCGATACTGTGCCTGGCATCGAGATAGCCGGCTCTGCGCCGTGCAAACATGATTTCGAGGATGTCGTCGATTCCCGGAACGAACTTCAAGGGATTGTTATCCGCAGCGCTGATCATCGTCCGATGTGTGCTCTTGGCCAGTATTTTCGCGGCCGCACGTGCCTTCAGCAGCACGGCCAGTTCCTCGACCACCATCCGCAGCACCGCGCCGATTTCGGCAGCCACTTCATGCGGATCACGCGATTGAAGCAAGTCCGGCGCGATCCCGGCTCCGATCGCGATTTCCCGCAGCACCTCGTCTTTCGTCGAAGGGAGAGGCGCGGGCAGCGAAGACGTCGACACCGGTGTTCGCTGTCCGGGCCGTTGCTCTGCCGGATTGAAGAAAGGCTCGCCTCCGAAGTTCAGCGGCCGACCTGACGTGACCGGCATTTCTCGCTGCGTCGAACCATGCCTGCTCTCGGGATGACCCGCCCTGGCGCGCTCGTCGTCAATCGATACCAAGATGACGTAGCGGCCGATCAGCAACCGGTCTCCATGGTCAAGCCGATGCGGGCCGGCCATGCGACGGGGCGATCCGTTGATGAAGGTCCCATTGCGCGAGACGTCGTGCAGCCAGAACGCGCCTGCCTCGTAACGAACTTCGCAGTGTCGGGCGGAGATGAACTTGTCGGGATCGGGCAAGGTCCAGTCACAGGCCTCTCGGCCGATTTCGAAGCTGCGATCACGAGCGGAGTAGCCGGTCGACATACCGGCGGGCAGGGAGACGACATTGTTGATCTGCAGCCTGATGAACATTCAAAATCGCCGTCGATCCTGTCGGGGAACTCACGCAGGACATGCCATTATACCAGCAAAATTGCGAGCGCGGCGGCTCAGAAGCGATCAAGCCGATGATTCCAAGGTCGCCACGCTGCAGTCACTAGGCGGTCCCCTTTGGTCGATGGAAGACATGTGCTAGGCTTAAGCAGAAACGAGCGGCGGGAGGGGGCGCGACCCATGCCGAACGAACGTGCCACGGTTGTGCAGACGCCGGTTGGCGCTGACCTGTTGACCTTCACGCATCTTGTCGGGCGCGATGAGATCAGTCGTTGTTTGGCCTATACGGTTGGGTTCGTGAGCAGCAGCCCCGAGATCGATCCGCTGAAGATGCTGGGCGGTGCCGTTTCAGTCGAAGGTGAATCCGATCCGAAACGCTGGTTCAGCGGCCTTGTATCCGAGTTTCGGCTGACCCGGATTGAAGACCGTCTGGCTTACTACGAAGCAGTCATCAGGCCATGGCTCTGGTTTCTCGGCAATACGACCGACTGCCGCATTTTCCAGAACATGAGCGTCATCGAAATCGTCGAGGAGATTTTCTCGAAATACAGCACAGCAAAATTCGAGAAACGCCTGCAAGGGTCTTATCCGCCGCGTGAATACTGCGTCCAGTACGACGAGACCGATCTCGATTTCGTGCAGCGGCTGCTCGAGCACGAGGGCATCCTGTATTTCTTCGAGCATGACGAGGGCAAGCACACGCTTGTGCTGGCCGATGCCATGAACAAGCTGAAGCCGGCGCCGGGCTATGAGAAGGTGCCTTATCACTTTGAAGGGCAGGGCTCCCGGCGCGATGTCGAATACATAACCGAATGGATTCCGGGCAGCTCGGTGCGGCCGGGTGCCTATGTCCATACCGACTATGATTTCAAGAAGCCGGGCGCCGACCTGATGGCCAAATCCGCCCAGCCGTTCAGTCACAAGCTGGCCGCGGGCGAGAATTACCGCCAGCCCGGCGCGCACCTCGAAGTCGGTCGCGGCGACAGCCTGGCTGCGATCCGGCGCGAGGAAATCCAGGCGGTGCACCAGCGCATCGCCGCGGTCGGAACCGTGCGCGGCCTCTATTCGGGCTGTACCTTCAAGCTGGACGGCTTTCCACGCGAAGACCAGAACCAGGAGTATCTGGTGGTCAGCGCCGAATACAGGCTGTTCGATCCGGGTTACAGAGCTCATGCCGACGTCGAAAGCGAGAACTTCAAGGTGATCCTCGGCGTAGCGCCGACCGCCTTGGCCTATCGCCCGCCGCGGGTCACGACACGGCCGATCATGCGCGGTCCGCAGACGGCGACGGTGGTCGGCCCATCCGGCGAAGAAATATTCACCGACAAATATGCACGGGTGAAGGTCCAGTTCCACTGGGATCGTCTGGGCAAGAAGGACCAGAACAGCTCATGCTTCGTGCGCGTGTCGCAAACATGGGCCGGCAGCGGCTGGGGTTTCATCCAGATACCGCGTATCGGTCAGGAGGTGATCGTCGACTTCATCGAAGGCGACCCGGATCTGCCGATCATCACCGGCAGGGTCTACAATGCCTCCCAGATGCCACCCTACGGTCTGCCGGGCAGCGCCACGCAATCCGGCTGGAAGTCGGATTCCTCCAAAGGCGGCGGCGGTTACAACGAGCTGATGTTCGAGGACAAGGCCGGTTCCGAACTGGTCAATTTCCAGGCGCAGAAGGATCACAACCTTCTGATCAAGAACGACCGCACCAAATTGGTGCAGCACGACCAGTCGGACCGCATCGACAACGACGCCAAACACTCCGTCGGCCACAACCTCGACGAGGACGTCGGCAACAACAAGACGGTCAGGGTCGGCGTCGACCAGACCACGAAAATCGGCAACAACGATACCGAGACCGTGGGTGTGAACCGCTCGCTAACGGTGGGCGCCGACGAGACGATCGGTATCGGGGCCAACTCGACGGAAACGATCGGCGCCAATCACACGCAGACGGTGGCGATCGTCCAGACGATTACGGTCGGCGCCGCGCGCGTCGATACGGTGGGAGCCTCCGAGACACGAAGCGTCGGCGGGCCACAGACAAACACCATCGGCGCCACGCGCTCGGTGACGGTGGGCGCGGCGCAGAGCCATGACATCGGTGCAAGCGACAGCTGGCAGATAGCAGCCGATCAGAGCGTCAAGGTTGGAGCGAACCAGAGCAGTAATATCGGTTCCACACGTAGCGCCAAAATTGGAGATGACGATTCCACCAATGTCGGCGGCGCGCACGCACTGAAGGTCGCCAAGGCCAGCTCGATCGACATCGGCGAGAACAGCACGATCAAGGTCGGCAAGAAACTCGTGATCGATGCCGGCGAGGAGATCCTCATCCAGACGGGGTCTGCAAAGATCATGATGAAGAAGGATGGCTCGATCGGCATCGAGGGCAAGGACATTTCGGTCAAGGCAACAGGCAAGATAACCATCAAAGCTTCGAGCGACATCGTGATGAAGGGCTCGAAGATCAGCGAGAACTGAGGGTGCGATGAACGAGGTTTACGAGCGAATTGAGGGCGTGGTCATCGGCGTATTTCTTGGGTACGGCGATGAGGCTTTGCCGCTGGTGGTCTTTCCGGGCAACCCGAGACAAACGGCCGTCCCGGCACGCAGCCTGACCGAACTCGATTCCTCGATGGTCGGAAACGAAGTCGCGCTGCTTTTCGAAGCCGGCGATCCAGGCAGGCCACTTGTCGTCGGCCGTCTTGTCAATCCGGTGAGAAAGACGAATGCACCGCTCGTCGTCCGCGACGGCGAAAATGTACGCATCACTGGCGAGGAACGTATTGAACTGCGTTGCGGCAAGGCCGCGATATTAATGGAGAAGGACGGCCGTATCACTATTCGCGGCACCTATGTCACCAGCCATGCCAGCGCGGCCAATCGTATCCGCGGCGGCTCGATCGACCTCAACTGACCAGCCCGGAAAGGGTCGCGGATGAGGTCGCTGCAACACCGGATCGTGTCGCATGTCGTCAGGCAGCATGCCGAGGAGGCTGCGTTCTTCTGGGCGCAGCGCGACACTCTGATGGAAGCCGATCCGCCGGACCTCGATGTTGTTGCCGGCGTCGACAAACGGCTGGAGGCAAACCTTGACGGCTTGCGCATCGCAGGCCCGTCGGCTTGGCCGTTCATTGTGGCGGCTTACGAAGATTTTCATGAGAAAGGAGAGCTTTTCCTGTTCGGCTGGATGGCCATCGAGCAAAGGGATCCGCACCGTGTCGCTGAAGCCATCGAGTTCGGCCAATCGTTCGAGCACGATGCACGCGGCCTGGTTGGGGCTCTGGCATGGCACAGGCCGGACGTCATCGCACCTCTGGTGCGCGACTGGATCGGCGCGCATGAACCTTTCAAGCGCTTTCTCGGCGTCTCAGCCTGTATCGAGCATCTGGTCGATCCCAAACAGATGTTGGGGCGGCTAGTTCGCGATCCCGATGCAAGCGTACGTGTTGCCAGCCTGCGGCTTGCCGGCAGGCTCAAACGCACGGACCTTGTCGAGGAAATGACCGCGGCCCTCGATGCACCGGATGGCGGCGTACGGTTCTGGTCGGCCTGGGCGCTGACGGAACTTGGTTTCGGCGATCTGGCCAGTGACGAATTACGGAAGATGGCGGTCGGCGGCGGGCCTGACGCACTGACGGCGTTGCGTGCCGCAGTCAAGGCGGCGCCTGATAAGGACGTGCGCGTCTGGATGGGCGGACTTCTCAAGTCTCCAGAAACGGCGCCGCTGGCCGTACGTGGCGCCGGCATGCTGGGCGACCGGACCATCCTGCATTGGCTTGTCCATCAGATGCGTCAACCCGCGCTTGCGGCCGCGGCAGGCGCTGCGTTTCGGGAACTCTTTCCGGAAGCTCGAAAGGATGACACGCTTTTCTCCGTCGAGACGGAGGTTCTGGGCGATGCCTTCGGCGTGCACTTCGAGGATATGCCGCCGAGCCTTCCGGTCGCGAACCGGGTCAAGGACTGGGCGAAAGGTTTTGGACAATGACATCGCATATCTCGGTCAACAACCTTGGGCTGACCTACAAAGGAACGATCGGCATTTCGATGGCGACCATCCCCGATGTCTGCAAAACGCCCAGTCCGGGCGGCCCGATCCCGATTCCCTACCCGAACATCGCGCAGCAGTCCTCTCTTTCTGACGGCACGACCACGGTCTTTGCCAAGGGCAAGATGATCGCTAACAAAGGTTCGCATTACAGCAGAAGCAATGGCGATGAAGCCGGCACCGTCGGCGGGGTCAAATCCAACGTCAATATGAAGGCGACCGACTGGATCACCTATTCCTTCGACGTGAAGGTGGATGGCAAGAACGCCTGCCGTCACACCGACAAGAAGTTCCATAACGACAAGAACACCGTCGATCTCGGCGGCAATCAGGACCCCCGAACCAGGACCGTCGGCACGGAGCTCGTTATTTTATGTTGCGGCGCGCCCAAAGGGAAATCCAAAAAGACCAAGAGGAAGAGAAAAAAATACTCCGACTGCGAGCTGGAAGAAATATGCGCCAAAATTAAACAGTACAATGACAAGCTGACTGGCCAGCCGTCAGAATTTACCGAAATCAAGCAGGTCGGCGCCAGGCGCGAGGACAACGATCGTCGGCGCAACAATGAATGCAGGAGGATCAAGCGGAGGGCGAGAGCGGGCGAAGGTCCGGAGGACGGAACGAAACCGCACGAGATGGGTTTCCATGATGTTTCGGACGATTGCAAGAAAAAACTGGAAGCTAAGGCAAAAAGAGCGGACCCTAAATACAGCGGTTTTAGTCCCGATCATGTACAAGAAATACAGCACAACGGCCACCCGACGCGCCTGGAAAACTTGCGCTGGATGTCGAGTAAGCCGAACAAGTGGATCGGCGGAGCGATGAATGATCTCGAAACAAGCGGCCCCGGCAAGCACGAAAGCATAAGCGGCGACTGCTGTCCACCGAGCAACTGCTAATGATGAACAACAACGATCGCGAAAAGCTTGTGTCGGAGATTGCGTCGGCAAAGGCGGAATTGGAACGGCTCATGTTCGACGAGGAGTCGGTTCCCCCGCCAGCGCGACCTGCCACCGAAAGGAAGATCGAGATCTTCGAGAAGAAATGCGGCTTCCCACTCCCGGCGGCGTTTCGCGCCTTCCTGCTGCTGCATGACGGGTGGCCGGATTTCGATGGCGATGCCGCGATCTTTGGGACGGGCGGCAGGAACCAGGAATGGATCGAAGAGACGCTCGACGACCTGTGGGAGAATTTTGAAGACTTCGGGAAGGAGAACCCCATCGAGGAGGGAGCTATTCCCATTGTTCTGGGCGAGGACGCCAACACGTCCCTGTTCATGTGGCCGCCTGACAAGGAGAAGGGCGGCGAAGCGACTTTTCGGGAGTACAGGCTGGCGGAACTGACGCATTCATACGCCGATTTCGATGAGTATCTCGTTCACTTCCTGAAATCCTTGCGTGGGGCGATCGATCTCGAACGCAATGGAGAGGAGGCTCCCGACAGCGGCGAGGACGATGAATAGCGCGGCCGAATTCCCCCCCGCGTTGTTGAAATCGGACGTCATCAATGGGCGGCCGCTGAATAAGATATTGTTGGAACTGGTGGTCTATCCAAAGGATCTGACCGTCGCGCAGTTCGACTGGGTGCTGGATCTCTATTCCGCTGTTTGCCCGCGTGACCGCATAAAACTTTTCCAGATCCCGGAGTTGCAGGTCTGGTCGGAGGTGGCGACGCCGTATCTCACGCAATCTGCGAGATCGGCCCAGGCCGATGGTCGTCGGTATGCCTATTTCGAGGCAGCCAGAAGGAGAATCCAGGAGCATCGTGCCGTGGAGGCCAGACTTTGGGATGGTTGCGAGATCGAAGACGAGGGCGGCAGCTTTGCCCTCAACATCCAGGGGCTGAAATACAAGTCGCGGGAAACGTGTTGGTACATCCGCTTTCTCTTCCCGCTGAGTTTTCCGCCCGACCAGCTGACAAGCCTAGCGCGCACCGTCGCCGATCGTATCGATCTCTATTCAGGCCATGGCGGTCCCGTCTTTGCCTATTTTCCGGATAGCAGGCGCCAGGCATTCACCGAGATCTATGCCAAGGCGCGGCGCTTCTGGGGCGTCGACATCGACATGCTCGACTTTGTTGCGCAACGGATGCGACGCGAACTGAAATCGCCTTGCTGGCTGAACCTGTTGGGCTCGCCCTTCAGGACCGATGCGGACCTTCTCGGGCGCATGCATGCGCTTCGCGCCGAACACGACATCTCCATATACGACCAGGTTTTCGGCACGGTATTCGTGCTGGGAAAGGAACCATCCGGCCTCGATCGCAACCGGCTCGCGAAAGACGTCCGCCTCTACCAGGCGATGGCGAAGGTCATGGATGGTCATATCCTCGAGGGGGTCGATCCCTTGCCCGGTGACGGATTCCTGGCCAACGCGGACGCCACCGATGATTGGCTACACCGTTTCTCTCCCGGCTCCGATTGGCCGGTGCTGCGCAATCTGCAATAGCCGGGATTCCCCACGATGCTCAGACATCCATCCGGCGCGAGCCGAGCAACACCGCCGCGCGTGCCCCGTTCTCGGAACTGGCCCATATCAAGGACAGCGGCCCCTTCTGGTAGTTTCGAGCCTGGGCCTCGATCACAAGGCTCACATAAAGCGGACCGGACGCCGCGCCGACATCGCCCCAGCAGTCTGCGGGCGTCTCGAAATCGGCGGCATCGCGGAATCTGCCGGGATTGCGAATTGCTGCAAACCCGTATTCGGTGCCTCGGTAGCGTTCGCCGTTCATGTCGCAGATGATGCGGTCCACGGGATCCTTGGGCGCGAGGGCGAACAAAGACCGGAAAGCCGTCCCGAGACCCTCACCCAATACGACCGATTGTGTCTTGATCCTGTTCTCCTCGCTGGCCACCGCCGTGCCGACGACCTGGGCGAGCGGCGTCAGGCCGTAGGCGCGGGCGGTGCCGAACGTCGCCAACAGGCAGAACCCGGCTGCCTCCCCGGGACAAAAGCCATAGATATTGCTCTCCGAATGGAGCTGTTCATTTTCATCCAGCCATTCGAGCGTCTCCGGTTCCATATAGGTATCGACTCCGCCGGCAAGACAGAGCCTCGTCCTGCCTTCGCGCAGGGATTTGCAGGCGTGATGGATTGCCACTAGACCGCCAGCGTGGCCGCCAGCGGTGGAGCCCCCTCCCATGAACGAAACCTGATCGGAAAGTTTTCTGCGCAGACCGGCATGCACTTGAGCAGCAAAGCCGTCCCGCTGCCCGGGACGCGCTTCGCCGGTGGCTAGCAAGAGCGAGACCTCCGCCACATTTCCCGATGTCAGGAGTGGCTTGAGGGCGTCGAGTGCCGGTGACATGGCGATCTCGACAGCGCGAGCGGGGCCACCGAGCGTGACCTCGATACCGGTGTCCCGCGTGACCTTCATTAGTTCGCCGAACCGGTCAATCATGAATGGATGTTCCTGGATGCCCGATATGCCGGCACGAACCGCCGCGGCGCTGGCTGCAGCGTCGAACCCCAGCGGCGTGCGCGCACCGACCCCCACGACGACAATGGTTTCGCTGTTGGCGATCAGCTGTCGTCCTCCCCAAGCCAGACACCGGTTGCGGCAACCGTGGGCGAGATGCCGCTGCGTGGGCGTATTCGCACCCGAGTCTGCTTCAATCGCTCTTCATCATAAGGAACCGGAAGAGCGGACATCCATGCAATCGAGAACTGCCTTTGATCGGGCTTCAAACGCAGCGTGTGTATCGGCGCCTCGCCATGCGTTTGGTCGGGGAGTCCATAGAATTGCGTGGTTATGTTGAACGTGATGCGCGGCAGGAGAAATTGGAGAAATCCATCTGCGCTGAAATTGCCGAGCTGAACCAACTCGTATCCGACGAGCGGCTCCTTGGTTTGTTGATCCTCCGGCGCACATTGAAAAAATGTCCGGCTGAAGTCACGCGGCAGAAGCGGGTCTCGTGTCTGCTCCCATTCCCCGCCATAGGTGCCGGCATATTTGATGCGCGGCTGCCAGTGCCGCGCTACCGGACCGAAGCCGGCCGGCTTGCCGCTTCGGTGGTCGCGATAGGGCGCGTCGGGATACTCAAAGTTGGGCCCGGTTTTGCTGACCAGCCGCTGTGGATCGACAGCAAATCCTGTACCGACCGGATTGCGCTGGTCCCAGTTAGGCTTCGATGCCTCCAGATCCGTGCCGCCGTAGGTCCGGCGCCAGCTGATTGGCATTTTCGTGAATGGTTCCGGCCGGCTCATTCGCACCGACACCGTGCCGGGCATGAACACGCGGTCGCCCATTACCTTGATGGTCTTGTCGACGTCGCCGACTTTTATGCGCGCTGCGCTCTCGATGCCTGGACGTCCGCCGGGCGCATAGACATGTCCGTCGACCAGAATGTCGGTGTGCTTTTTCTCCAGATTGAGATCCGTCTCGTCGAGAAGCTCATTCGGGTCCGATCCGTATACGGGCGCCAGGTTCACCGGCGTCTGGTCCTTCAAGAGCCGCTGCTTGCCGTCGGGATCGATCTCGAAGGACGCCTTGATCGCTACCAGCCAGATCTCATGGCCGCGCTCATCACGCGTCCAGCTTTCCTGAGCGGCAAATGGCGTCTCGTTGGACAGTATCCACATTTGAAACACGCATCCTTACCCGATGCTGAACCAGCGGGCCCTCAACGGTCTTGGAAAGATCTGCATCAGCTGGTCTCCCAACTGGCGGCGAGGATTTGCTCCAGCGTCGCTTGTGGCGCTTGCGGATTGACATCGAAAATGTCGGAATGCGCAGTCCACATCACCATGTCGCTGATGTCCTCTCCGCCCGGCTTGACAGGCGGCACCGGCAGTTCGGCTAGCGCGACATCCAGTTCGTCGGGCGTCAGCTCGCCCTGCTGGGCGGCGATGGCAGCCTCTTCGATCCTGGAAAACCACGCGTCGGCGCGAGCCAGCTGAACGGAAGCGTCAGGAAGCCGCGCGACGATGCTCAAAGGAAACTGCCTGCCGACCCTGTCGGCGCTTTGCAGAATAACGCCTGCGGAGGCCCCGAAGGAAGCGGGGCCGGCGAGAAAGCGAAGCGCCTTGTCGTGCGGCCAGGCCTCGAGGCCAATCAGCGGCACGATGTGCTGCGCCAGCCAGCGGTCCCAGATGCGGACAAAATCCCCCGGCAGCCGCCGCGAGACGAAATCGCCGGTGGCAGGCATCTTTCCATAAAAGCCGGGCAGGATCATATCTGCGGCGGACATGTGAACTTCTTGAACATCTGCAAATTGTAGGGATTTTCGACGCTTGCCGCCTTGAGCTCGAAATCCGCGTACATGCCTTGCGTGCCCAGTCGCAGGCTGTAGACGTCGGACAGCGAGGTGCCGGTGAAGCGGCCGCTGCGCAGCAGCCTCAGCCACGCCCAGCTGCCGGTCTCGTTGA
The DNA here is from genome assembly GCF_003997585.1 of Mesorhizobium sp. M5C.F.Cr.IN.023.01.1.1. NCBI lineage: Bacteria > Pseudomonadati > Pseudomonadota > Alphaproteobacteria > Hyphomicrobiales > Phyllobacteriaceae > Mesorhizobium > Mesorhizobium sp. M5C.F.Cr.IN.023.01.1.1. The sequence continues at coordinate 20,099 of NZ_RZSU01000035.1, forward strand.
GCATGACTTCGGGCGAGCCGTCGATCGGCTGGAAGGCGAGCGAGATGACGCCGGTTCCGTCCTTGCCGGGCCAGGTCATCGGCTGCGGCCGCGTTGCGTTGTTGTAGTAGACGAGGCTCTGGCCATCGAGATTGAGGGTCACACGCGTGACGTTGGGCGACAGGTCCTTCGGTTGGAGCGTGAAACTCATCACCGGCCCCGTACCGCCTGGAAACAGATCGTCGCGGATCCGCCTGGCCTGTTCGAACGCCGCCAGGGCCGCCGCGTCGAGGCCAAAATCGGCGCGCCATTTCCATGGCTGGCTGGCGGTGTCGACATAGCTGATCAAATGATCGTTGATGAAGGCGTCGATCATCCCGGCCGGCCCGAACAGGCGGGCGAAATCGCGGACATTGACGTCGACCGCGCTTTCGGGGCTGAACGGATAGCGGTCGTTCAGCGCCGCCTGGCAGAACGGCAGGATGTCGGCGCGCCAGATGGCGTTGAGTTCCGAGGTGACCGCCTTCTGTGTCAGGCCGCTGGTGTCGCCGGCGATGCCGCCGAGCCAGTCGTCGACCGGATCGGGCAGGATCTGTGCTTGCCTGGCGACCGCTCCGGTCAGTTCGGCCAGCCCACCTTGCTTCTTGATGGCGTCCTGCGGGTCGGGATTGGCCGTGACCGTCTGCAGCACGTTCGAAAGTGCGGTCAGCGCCACCACTGCCGCGTCGAGCGCCGGCGGCTGGCCGTCGACCTCGGCAATCGCCCCCTTGAGCGGCTTGAAGTGTTCGGCCACCAGACTGCCGGTGAGATCCACCTCGTTGGCGGAGCCTGCGCGCGGCAGCAGTTTTGCGCCTGTCTTGGCCAGCTTGCCAATTTTGCCGAGTTTGCTGAGCAGTTTCGAGGTGCCCTTGGCTGCCGCCTTGTTGTCGGCCGGCGCTTCATCGGACCGGGTCAGCTCGGTCTCCTGAACGACCGCCGTAAGCAGGCGCTTCAGCGCGGAGTCGGCACTCGAAAGGTCCTTGAGGTTCTCGCTGGCGACATTCAGGTCGGCCAATGGCGCGAGCCTGATATCGCGCAGGATGCTGTCCCATTGTGCGATGTAGTCTTCGTAATAGAGTTTTAGAATATCCTCGGACAGCGCCGATACAGAGGTTTCGGCATTCTCCGAGCAGCCTCCGGCGAAGACCGCCCGGTCCAGCGCCGCCTGCGCGGCGACGTCCTCGACCCGGTCGAGAATGGCATCGTGGAAGCCGGAATAGGTGAACGCGCCCGAAATGCCGACGCGCAGCGTCTTGCCGGAACGCCGTGCAAAAACCTTGGCGCCGTTGGGACCGGCGAAATTCGCGGGGATCCATTCCTTAAGTCCGGCCACCGCAGGGTCGGCCAGCAACTGCCTGTAGGCACGCGCCGGCAGCGAAATCGTGCAAACTGTCTTCAGCGCCTCGGCAACCAGCGCCTGATCCGGGGCGGTGTAGCTGTCGTCGACCGCCATGCGGTGGATCGCGGCAAGCTGGTGCTCTTCCGCGTCGGCGGTCGGAAAGGGCGCCGCCGGTGCGAATTCCGGCAAGTCGTTCACCCACCAGTTCTGGACGAAATCGGCATCCATCTGCGACAGGCCCGTCATCATACGATAGGTCTTCAGCGCCCCCAGCATGAAATCCGGATCGCGGATCTGCCGCCACATCGTCGCCTCGAGCAGAGCCACCATGTGCGGCTCGAGAATGTTGCGCAGAGCGTGGTCGTAAGTGTCGGCCTGTGCCCGCAGCAGCTCCGCCGAGGCCGATGGCCCCAGCAGATCCTGCGCACTGCTCGGCGGTGCCGTTCGCGCATTTACGACCTCGGCCATCGCATTGAGCGCGCTATCGATGGCGGGCTGCTCCACCGATGCCGGGCTCGCGGCTGCTGCGGTCAGTGGCGCCTGCAGCGCTTCGAACTGGCTCGCCTGTGCTGTGATGGCATTCCGGTTGTCAAAGTAGGACCAGGTGAACACCGCGCCGGCCAACAAGGCCACGGCGGCACATGCTGCGGCGGCGCCACGCCAAATCCAGGCGCGGCGGCGCTGCGCCAGCGGATCGAACGTTCCCAGGCCAGCTTCCCTGAAGATGACCTCGGTCAGCAGGTTCTTCAGGAAAAAGCTGCGTTTTTCAACGCGCGGCGCCGGCATCGCCCGTCGCGGCGGAAGACCGAAGGATGACGACAGCGCCGCAGTCAGCCGGTCGATGGGGGCCCCTTCCTGGGTCGCCGACGTCAGATAGAGGCCGCGCAGCCAGGCGGCTTCTTCGTACCGGCTTTCGCCGAACATCGCCTCGACCAGAACCTGGATAGGTTCGGACAAGCTCGTCAGCTGAGCGGGAAATCTGAAAATCTCGGCGCGGACGGCGAGTTTGTCCTCGTCCTCCAGGCGCGGCACAAGCCGCCGCTCGAGTTCCGTCGCAAGGGTGGCGATTTCCCGTTCTATGGTCTTTGCGTCGACACGCGCATCCAGCGCGAAGGTCGTGCCCCACACCTGCTCGCGCGAGGCCGTCGACAGGCCGCCGAAGAAAGCCTCGAAACCCTTGATCAGATCGGCCTTGGTCAGCATCAGATAGACTGGAAGGCGGATTTCGAGCCGGTCGTTGAGCTCTGCCAGCCGACGACGGATCTTGCGGCCATGAGCCTTGATGGCTTCGTCGCCCTCCGAAAGCGCGTCGATCGACAGCGCGACGATCACGCCGTTCAGTGCCCGGCGGCCGCGATGCTTTTTCAAGAGGTCGAGGAAACCCAGCCATTCCGCCGCATCGACGTCCGGCTGGCTCTCCTGCTGCACATAGCGGCCCGCCGTGTCGATCAGAACCGCGTTCTCCGAGAAAAACCAGTCGCAGTTGCGCGTGCCGCCGACCCCCTGCAGGTCGTCGGTGAGATCGATCGGAAAGTTCAGGCCGGACTGGCGCAAAGCCGTGGTCTTGCCGGTTGCCGGCGGCCCAACGATCACGTACCAGGGCATCTCGCGCAGGAACTTGCGTCCGCCCAGCTTGCGGCGCTTCAGTTCGGCCATCACCTCGGCGAACTTGGCGCCAACGGCTGCGACGTTCTCTTCGCCGGGGCTCAGCGGTTTTTCCACCGCTGGCGCTGCGATTTCGGCGACGAACATGCGGTTGGCTCGGATCGCCCGGCGCTGCGCGACGATCAGCCAGATCAGCCAGAAGATGACCAGCAGCGCAATGATGACAATGCGCACGTTTTCCGAGGCGAAGGGTTCGTAAGCACCGACCCTGACGATCGGGCCGAACACCCAGATAACCAGAGACAGCAGCGTGATGCCGATCAACGTCCACAGCCAGCGCGATGTCAGAACCGCCCATACGAAGCGCAGAATGAACATCTCACAGCCTCTTCTCGACCAGCACCTCGACGCGGCGGTTCAAGGCCCGTCCCGCGCGCGTGCTGTCGTCGGCCACTGGATCGGTAGCTGCACGTCCTTCGAAGCGAATGCGGTCCTGCGGCACACCGTTCTGGACCAGCATGTCGGCAATTGTCGCTGCGCGCGCTTCCGACAGCCGCTGGTTGGTGGAAAGCGGATTGGACCGTTGCAAAGGAACACTGTCGGTATGACCGACCACGGTGATATTTCCGATCAGTTCCTGATTGGCGAGGATCACTTTGGCGATTGAACCGATCAGCGGTTCGAAGCCTTCCGTCAGTGTCGGCCGCGACGACAGGAACAGTTCGGGGTTGGAGGCCTGAATGATCAGCCTGGCCAGCGAAACGCTCTCGGTGCCGCTTAGCGCGGCTCTGAGATTCGCCGGCGCTCCGGCCTGAAACTCCGGCACCAGCGCGAAATCCACCGCCTCTGGCGGCGGCGCGTCGACCGGTGGCGATGTGCGGCTGATTTCGCCGCGCGTGGGTGGCGGCAAAGCACGAACGAGGGTGGAAAGCTCGACCGCCTGACTGCTCAGTCCCATCGACAGCCCGAGATAGATTGCCGTGGCGATAACCGCCGCACCGAGCCCCATCACCCAGATCGGAACGATGAAGCGCTGCGGCTCGTCGGATGCGATCACGCCTTTCCAGTTTGGCGACAGCGGCGCGGCATCGGCATCGGCATCGCGCAGAAAGCGCGCCGCAGCAACGCGAACAGCGTTGAGCGAGCGGTCGCCCGACCGGCCTGGCACACGATACTTGCCGCGGAAGCCGAGCGCCAGGCAATGATATTGCAGTTCGAGCAGCTCGCGATCCCGGTTCGGATGGCGCTCCAGTTCATCGAGACGCGTGAAGAACTGCGTGCCGGCATCGACATCGCCTCGCAGCATCACCACAAGCGGCTGGCGCGGCCATGCGCTGGCACCACCCCATGGCGTGTTCAAGGCCAGATCGTCTAGCAACGCCGCCACCACCCAGGCTGCCTGGTCGGCGCGCTCCAGAGAGGATCCTGCCGCCATTGCCGCGTCGCGTGCCCGAACCAACTCATCGAGCAACCGGGTGCGCAACGCTTCCGGGTTTTCCGGCGGCAGTGCGCTTTCAAGCTCGGGCGCGAACTCGAGCAGGGGCGCGAATGCGTTGACAAGCGTGTTGGGATGCGTACGCGACCGTTTGATTGGCACACCCGACAAGAGTGGCGTCATCGGTCGCGGCATCGGCGCGCCGGTAAGTCGTATGCGAGTGCGTTCGCGATCCTCCGACAGTCCGAAAGGATCATCCCGGCTCATCATCTCACCTGTTTACCGAATAGCAGTCCACCTGCGGCTCGCTCGGCAGTACACCCGACACGCCAATGACAAAGCCGGGGGCATCGAGCAGCGATGCCCAGTGCTCGCTTTTCTGATCCAGCTCAAGGCACAGCCGATCGCCATCATAGGGGATTTCGCGGGGCTGGGAATGAAGCGGTTTCAGTGGAATGCCGGGTAGACGCGATTTCCACAGGCCCTCGAACTGATCGGCCGAACCGACAGTCGCCTGGTTGACGAAAATCTTACGCAAGGCGTCTTCCGACAGCTCGGAACCGACCCGGATGACGATTCGGCTGGCCACCAGCAGTTTCGGGTTGTCGATGCGGATTTTCCAGACATTGGTCGAATGCCGCATGACAGGTAGCGCGCGTGATTTAGGCTCGATGTAGCGCAGGCTCAGGATGAGTGAGCGCAAGGCGTCCGCCAGCGCCGAATAGGCGGGGCCGGGCGCCATGTGATCGTAGGCGGGCAACTCGCTCAGCCGCCGCGCGCTCGAGCCATAGGTCGCCATCGAACCGGCAAGACCGGCAAGCTCCAGGTAAAGCTCGGCCGGATGGAAAACATCCTGCGCCAGCATGTGGGCCAGTCGCGGACGCGCCGCATTGGCGAGATTGAGCATCAACAGGTCTTCGACGCTGCGCCCTGGCCCGCCCAAGACCATTTTGCCATGCGCCTCGGCGATTTGGTCGAGGCCGGTGACAACTTCCAAAAGCAACTGCCGATACCAGGCCACCGCTCCGGTAACCAATGTCGGCGGCAGGAACGTCTCATCCAGGGAGACGCCGCCATCGGCTCGAACCCCTTTGATGTCGGCTACGGGCAGGGCGGTGTAGCCACCAACCGATTTTCCGGGTGCAAGCAGCATCGCCTGCGGACGGGCGATTTCGATTTCTTCAGGATCTGAACCGCCCTGGACGGCGTCGCGGACGGTAACGATGCGCCCATGATAGCGCGCGCCGGTGGATGCGGCGTGCGCCGGATCGAAGCCGACACCGCCAGCAGGCTCGAGCGGCAGGGCGACCAGCACCGGTCCGGCGCCCGTGTCGGCGGTGACCGGCAGCGGTCGTGGCGCATCCATCATGTCTGGGATTGAGAAGGGGGTCCCATCCGGAAAGATGCCCCGGGCCGACAGGATGGAGACCTGGCCGGCGTCAAGCATTGCCTGGTCCAGCGTCAGCTGCTGAAAGCCGAACGTATGGAGCTGGCCGGCCTGCAACGCGCCACGCACAGTCGCCTCGAAAAAGCGATCCTGCTGCTGAAAATGCTGGGTCCGGAGAAACAGGCCTTCGGACCACAGCACCCTGTTTGCATCGCTCATGCCGCAACTTCCTGCATCGAGCACCCCTTGCCCTGGCCGCTAGGCGGAAATGCCGCCGCTGCCAAGCGTGACGTTGACGGTTACTTTTGACCCCGGCGACACCGACTTCGTTGTACGCCAGCTCCGGCCGCCAGGCTCGCGAACGAGGGCAACGAAGCCGAGCGCAGCTGCGTCCGGCTCGACCGTGATGGTTTTGGATGCGGTCTTTCCAGGTCCGATGGAGATCTGGTCGGATCCAATGAGATCGCCTCCGAGTGCGGAGCCAGCATCCCCCTGCAGCGCGAAATAATCGGCCGAGTTGAATTTACCGGTGCTGCGCAGCCGCATCACGAGGACCGTCACGGGCCGGTCGCCGCCACCTGGTCCCGGGTTCATGCCGGCCGCGCCGGTCAGATTGACAGTGACCGCCGATGGTTTTGGCGGACCACTCTGGCAAGCAGCCAGCAGCCCGGTTGCGCCCAAGGCAACGATAAATTCACGGCGATTGATCATTTTTCACTCCTCCTCATATGCATCCCGAAAATCAGCGCCGATTTCGCCGAGGAAGCTCGATTCCGCACTCTGGGCGATTTCACGATGGCGTTTCTGGTATAGCTCCCACAGCTTGGCGCTGCGCCCGCCCGAAAGCAGCGTGCCGATCGCGGAACTCGACTTGAGCTCTTTCTCGATCGCTGCCGGGTCAAAACGGTCAATCATTCGCCGCAACGCGGACTGCACGCCTCGCCAGGCGCGCACGTGATGTTGCGCGAGATCGCGGACCGCGTCGGCGATTGCCGCTTCGCCGGCCAGAAATCCGGGGCTGCGCTCCGCGATTATGGTCACGATGGCGTCGTCGACCGTCGGCAGAAACTTGAGCGGATTGACTTCAGAGGCCCCCACCACCGTCTGGGCGACGCGAGCGTTCCCCTTTTCCTCGGCTCGCTTGCGCAGCAGCTGCATCAGGCCTTCCATCATGAGCCGATACTCGCGACCGAATTTCTCCATTTCCGCGACGCTGTCGCGTCCGGGAAAATCGGCTTCCTCAATGCCCATGCCACGCAAGAACGCGGTGCGAAGGGCCATGTTCGCCTGTTGCGCCGCTGCCGGGGAGGGGGCGGATTTGGGGGCAACGCCGGCACGTGGCGGAGAAGGCATATCTGCCGCCTGGCCAGGCAAATCCCAGGGATTGGCCGATTGCGGCCTTCCGGCGATGTGTTGGCGTTGACCAGTCGAGCCGGCGCCGTTTCTCACATCGGGCGACGCGGCCGGCCCGAAACCGAAATCGTCATCGAATTCGGATGACCTTCCTGGAACGGACTCGGTTGCACCGGAAAGCACCGGATCGAGGCTGAATGGGTCTGCGGAACCCGATGCACCACGTGGTTCGGAATAGCCAGCGCCTTTCGGCGCGGGCGTTGACACCGGGTCGAGGCTGAACGGGTCGTCGAAGGCAGGCGAACTGCGCTGGCTGGCGCGCTCGAACGCTCCTGGAATTGGCTGCTCGAACGGGTTCGGCAGATCTGCGGGGCGCGGTCGGCGCGGCTCTTCTTCGACAGGGGCTGAAAAGAAATCATCGCGGCCGATGCTTACCGGCGCTCGTGATGCCGGCGGCGACCGTTCCGGGAACGATTGGCTGGCTGCTGGTGCTTGAGCGGCCGGCGTCTGCAGATCGACGCCTACGATGTAGTCGCCCAGCCTCAGCCGCATGCCGTTCTGAAGACGGACCGACGTCCCGGCGCCGAGCGGGCTGTCGGAGTCGTTTATGAACAAGCCGCTGCTTGATGTGTCGGTAACGAAATACCCATCCCGCCCACCGGTGATCCTGCAATGGGCGCGTGAAACGAACATGTCGGGATCGTCGATCTGCCAGCCCGCGTCCGCGCTACGGCCGATCACTAGTTCACCCTCGTCCAGCCGGGTCTGCCGTACCGCCTGGGTGCGTGGCCCGTGCTCCAGCGTCAGCAGCAGACTCATGCCGCGACCTCCGCCATTTCCGGCCGCCATCCGACGATTGTCCGCAGCCGCATATCGTCAGCATCGCCCCTTTCAGCGGGCCGCGCAAGCCAGCTGGTTCGGCCGAGCTGCACCGCTCCGATACGGGGCTGCGGCACTGCTTCACGCGCGAGCACGATCCGCAGATCGACATCGAGCGATTCCCCAACCATGTCGCGAACGGCCTGTTTGAACATTTTCAGACGTTGACCGCCCGGCAGGAACGTTTTGAACTCCTCATACCCAAGCGGGCCGACGCGGAGTTCGATCCTGCTTTGGCGGCTGAAAACGCGCGGGCCGATCGTCGCCCCGCGACCCAGCACCGCGTAAGCTTGGGCAAGTCGGGTCTGGAGCGACGCCGGTATGGTCATCCAGGTAGCAACGAACTCCTTGATCTGGACCGGCACCTTGAACGCTTCCGCCAGGAACAGCGTCAGCCGCTCCGGACCGTCGACCTGGCTGGCGAGCGACGCGGCCTGGCGAAGCTTCACGGCGTCGAGATCGGGATTGTCGGTGCCGGGAAGTCCGATTCCCGCCATGGCTTCAAGCATGGCCCTTACACGGCCGCCGACCGCCCGTTCGACCTGTACCGCCGGATGCGCGTCGGCCCAGGCCCGATAGTACAGGGCGATCATGCGGTGCTGGAGAATATTGACGAAGTCCACGAACGTCGTGTCGCTGGTCTGCCGTGCGTCGGCGCCGGTGAACCAGCGCTGCGACAGACGATCGAGCACCCAACGGGTCAAATGGAGCGGCATCGGGCCTTCCGGTCCCATCAGCCCGAGATTTGCAACCGTGACCCGGGCCGGCGTCCCGACCTTCCCCGGCGTCTTGTCCTTCGCTTCACGGAACGCAACCACGTCCTTGGCGGAAAAGCTAAGACGCACATGCTGCCCGAGCCTTGCCGGCTCGCGATCCGCGTGGCCGGAATAGCCGAATAGCTCGCCCCTGCGTTCGAGCCGGCGCAACAGTTCGAAAAAATCGAATGTATCATCCAGCTCTTCGACCCGGTCCAGGTCGAATTTGTCTAGATCAGGTAGCGATTGCCGGGCGTCATCGGCCATGGCACATCCTCCTGCTTCTGCAGCAGCCGCGTGCGGGTCCGCACAAAGCCGTTTAGTCCGGCGTGACGGGCAAACAGCCGGGCAAGCAAGGCTGAAAGCAGCAATGTGCTTTGCCCTGCCAGGACCGACTGGTCCACATGCAGCGTCACTTCCGTGCCCCGTCCGAAGCACATCGGCCCATCGATCTGCAGCCGTTCGATGACGGACCGCGAGTCGATGCGAACGATCGAGTGCACATTGCGGGCGAGGCTCGGATCTCCCCGGTCGGCATAAAGATCGAGCAGCGCATGCAGCGGATCGACACCGCGGCCTTCCTTGGCAAGGCTGAGAAAGTTGAGCGCCAACTGCGCCACCAGCCGCCAGGCGAGATTGTCGGCGCGGGATTCGCCTTGGGCGCCCGCCGGCAGCGCGGCCGGGATAGCCGGCTGGGGCGGCCGCAACGCACCGATAAGCCGGACCGTTTCGACCGGATCGCCAGTCTCCAGCGTCAAGGTAGGGTTGTCGTCGAGGATCGGCAGGTCCCGGTTGGTGCAAAGTGCCATGATGTCGAGACGCTTCAGCGGCCGGTTCGCCGGGCTTCCGGCCGGCCGTGAAACCGAAAGGAAAACGTCGTCTCCGGTGTATGAAGTACGGGTCAACCCGTCGCGCCGTTCATCTTCGGTGGCCCGCCGAGGCCGCCGTTCGGTGGAGTAGACCCAGCCATTGCTGCGGTTTTGCCCCAGGCTGAAGAGCTCCGGAATTTCGGCGTCGGGACCCTCGGCGTCGGCGTCCTCGACGTGGGTGACCCGATAGATTTCGAAGTCCCGCGCCCGCGTGCGGTCGGCATGCAGCACTTGCCGCGTTCTGCGCGGATCAAGCTCGATGACGTTGCAGTCACGCTCGAAGAGGTTGATGATCGGCGTCGCAAAAAGTTCAAAATCCGCCGGCGTCACATCGGCAAGTTCGGGTACTGGACGCCGGAACATGAAGATGATCTCGAGCCCGGCGTCGCATCTGCGCACGACCGATTGCAGTCCTGAAACCCGCACGTAGTGAAAGCGCTCGGGCATCATGAAATATTCGCGCAGCAGACGGTACCCTTCGAATGTCGGACGGGTTCGAGGCATCAATGCCTCGTCGTCGCTGATGCCGACCATTTCGGGCCCTGGCAAAGGCGCCAGCGGATTGGCCTTACCCTCGGCTCGTGCACCAACGGCCGAGCAGGCGCCGAAAATCGCGTCGAACAGCAATGGCGCTTTGGCGCGCCCGGCGAAATAGAAATCAAGCCGCTCAAGCGCCAGTTCGTCGAGCCTGCCTTTTCCGGCCCGACCCAGCGTGATACGCAGCGCCGCCTCGCCGCCAACGCCGCCGATCGGTGTTATGCCGGCCGCTGCCAACCCGCTGCGATCCTGGAAATAGCTTACCGAGGTGATCGTTATCGGCCAAAGCGTGATTTCCTGCGCGGTGGTGAATGTGCAGCGCGTCGACAGGCCGGGTTGCAGACTGGACACCAGCCGCGTGTTCCGGTTGACGACATGGCCGGCAATCATCGACTGGACCTGCTGGCCGGGTTTCAGCACTGCCATCGCCGTTGCCGGCGCCGGCGTAACCAGATCGGGATAGAGGACATCCAGGACGCTGCGTGAAAACCGCGAACGCTCGGCATCGACTTTCAACCGGGTGCGCGCAGCGAGGAAAGCGACGCCGTCAAGCAGACGCTCGACGTATGGGTCCGGGCAGGGGACCGTATCAAGCGAAAGATTGCGCGCCACCGCCGGATGCATGTCGGCAAATTCCGCCGCGAGTCCGCGGATATGGGTCAGTTCCTCCTCGTAATATTCTACGAAGACCCGATCCATGTCAGCTGTCCCTGAATTCGGTCCGCGCCAGGCCGTTATCGAGATTGATCGTGGTGCGCAGGCGCATGCGTTCCGGCGTCGGCGTCATGATCAGCACAGCGTCTATCTCGATCTTCAGGCCCACACTTTTGTCACCAAGGGTCACCGTTACCTTGGTTGCGCTTTCCTTGAGACGGGGCTCGAACGTGGCAAGGACCGAGCGGATCTCGCGCGCCAGGGTCTCGCGATCAAAGTCGCGGGACGAACGGCCCGAGAAGGAAGGCACGCCGTAGTTGACCACACTTCGGCGCACCTCCGGAAAATCGGCCAGCGATGGCGGATTGTCTGCGGCCTGTTCGCTTTCGAAATCGGAGAGAAGCGGAACAGCTTCGAAACGCTCGGTGTTGAACAAGGCCTCGATGTCGCGCCGCACGGCCTCCTTGAGGACGCGAGCCGATACGACCACGCCACGGCTTTCGATCTCCGCGCGGTGTTGGGTCTGAAAGGCCAGGCGTTGCAGACGCCGCCTCTGATCGGGTGTCAGCTCCGCGTCGGTATCGATAAGCCGCGCGCTGCCCGCCAGCAGGGTATCCAGCCGGTCCTCGCCAAGCTCGTCCCGTAAGGTCTGGCGCAGCCCGTCTATCTCGGAGGTCACGCCCGGCAGGTCGTTGACGAGGCGGTCCCAAAGAGAGGGTTGGACCGCTTCGCGTTTCGCTCGCGAACTGCCGGTGATTTGTAACTTGTCCGAGCGGGGCCGCCGGGCCTCACTTGCCGACATAGACATCCATTTCGATTTCGTCATCCTTGTCATAGACGAACTTGATCTTCTTGTAGGCGAAGCTGACCTCCTCCTCGATCAGGTCTTCCTCGTCCTCGGCCTGCGACATGTCGTATTCCATGATTGATGCGTCGGTCAGGGTAACGACCAGATAGTCGCTGGTCTCCCCATCGATGGTCCGGCGGGCGGAGAACACAACTTCGTCCAGCGCCTTGTTGTCGAACAGCGCCTTTTTCAGATAGGGCGACGACTTGTCATAGTGCTTGGTGAACTTGATCATCCCCAGGGAAACACGACCGCGGCGTGAGAGCGAATTCGGATCGTACGGCGCGATTATCTTGTAATCGACCCCATGGACTTCGATTTCATCCTCGTGGCCGTCTCGAACGCTTGGACCTTTGATATCCGGAACCTTTAGAAAACCATCAATTTTCACTGGCATTGTCTTTCTCCACCGCTTTCAAACAGAACAAGGTGTGGTTGCTGCGAATCAAGTCTTTACGGACGGCAGTTCCGACACCAGCCGAAGCGAAGCGTTGATGCCCTCCAGCTGGTAATGCGGACGCAGATAGAAGCGAGCATTGTAGTAGCCCGGCCGTCCTTCCACGCTGTCGACCTGGACCTCGGCCGCAGCAAGCGGGCGCTTGGCGCGCGCCTTGTCGTCGGCAAAGGCCGGGTTGGCCAGCACGTATCGGTTGATCCACTCGGTCAACCAGATCTGCATGTCCGACCGCTCCTTGAACGACCCTATCTTGTCGCGCGCAATGGCTTTGAGGTAATGCGCAAAGCGGGAAACCGGGAAAAGATAGGGCAGGTTGGCACTCAGCCGCTCGTTCGACTGTGCGTCGGGATCGACCAGCCGGCCGGCACGTGTCTCGTCATCCTGCAGCGAATGCGCGCCGATGAAAGCCGCTAGATCGGTATTTTTCCTGTGCAGGATGGGCATCAGGCCGAGCTTGGCCAGTTCTGCCTCGCGCCGGTCGTCGATGGCGACTTCCGTAGGACATTTCATCGCCACTGATCCGTCATCGGTGGGGAAGCTGTGCACCGGCAGGTTGATGACCGTGCCGCCATTCTCGACGCCGCGGATCTGTGTGCCCCAGCCATAAAGCTTGTGGCTGCGGTTTATGTTCACGCCCATCGGGAAGGCGGCGTTCATCCAGACATATTTGTTGTGGTCGCCGTGGACCTCTTCCTCGAAGGTGAAGCCCTTCACCGGAACGGTCTCCGAGCCATACGGCAGTCGTGCCAGGACGCGTGGCATGGTCAAGCCGATATAGCGCGCATCCTCGCTCTCGCGCAGCGATTGCCACGAGGCATAGGCCGGGTTGGAGACGATCATCTGCAGGTCCTGCGGGTTCGGCAGTTCCTGCCAGCTGTCCATGCGGAACAGGCGTGGCGACGCGGCCGCGATGAACGGCGTGTGCGCGGAGGCGCAAATGCCCGAGATGTTGCGCAACAAGCCGACATCACGCGGATGGTTAGAGAATTCGTAGGCGCCGATCAGACAGCCAATCGGCTCGCCGCCCAGCATCGAATACTCGTCCGTATAGACCTTCTTGAAGATCGGGCTCTGATCCCACATCTGGCCTTCATAGTCTTCAAGCGTATCGGCGAGCTGCTCCTTGGAAATGTTCATCACCCGGATCTTCAGCTTCTGATCCGTTTCGGTGTTGTTGACGAGATACCAGAGCCCGCGCCAAGTGCCTTCCATTTCGCGCACTTCCGGCGCGTGCAGGATCTCGTTGACCTGTTCCGACAGCATCTTGTCGATGCCCGCGATCAGCGACTTGATCGACTTGATCGCGTTGGACGAGATGGTGGTGGTATCGGAACGGGACTGTGCCGCCAGCGCGAGATTGCGAACGAGTTGCTGCAGCTTCTCGCTGTCGTCCTTCTTGACCTTGAAATCCTTCTCGAGGAGCCCGCTGAATTCTCCGAGATCGATGGCCTCCGCCTCGGCGGCGACGGCTGCGGTTTTTTGCTGTTCGGCCATGATTTACACCTCAACCTTGTCTTCGTCGGCCAGTGCCTGGCTGGCGATCTTGCCAAGAAGCGGCTCGTTGTTCAGAAGCTGCGCGATGCGCTTTTCGGCGTCGACGCGGCCATCCATGAAGCCGAGCAGCTCCTCGAGCTGGCGACGCATCTTGAGGATCTCGGCCAGTTGCGGAACTTGCTCGGCGATCTTGTCCGGTGCGAAATCGCCCATTTTGGTGAAGGTAAGATCGAGTGCCAGCTCTTCCTCCCGCTCGGCGCCCTCAGCCTGAGGCAGCGTATTCTTCACGCGGGCTTTGACGCGCGGCCCAAGCGCCTCCATGAAACGGGGGAAGCGGTTGGCATCGGTCTCGACAAAGGAGCGGTCCAGTACCGACTTCATCGCTTCCCTGGTCTGTGAAGCGCCGGAAAGATCGGCCATCACGCCCATGACGAACGGCAATTCGATCGTCGTTGGGCTGCCATAGGTTTCCACGTCATAGGCGATCTGCACGCGCGGCGCGCGGTTCCGTTCGATGACTTTCGCTTTGCTTTCAGCTGCCATGGCTCGTTACCTTTCATCCTTCTGGGCCGTCTTCTTGGCATCGGGAACGCCGGCAAGAAGCCGGAACTCCTTCAGCCCCGAAGGGGCGAGATCTTCCATCAGTTCAACGAAATCCATATGCACCATCCGGCGTACGCGGCGGGCGAGGTGCGGGATCGGGCTCGACGGTTCGGTGCGGTCATAGAAGGCGACGACGAGGTCGAGGCATTTCACGACGTCGTCGCGCGAGGAAATCCGATCAGGGAGCCCCGTGCTCGGTTCCGCGTAACTTGCCATACTTGCCATCGTATCGGCTCCATTACCGTTTCGAACAGGCGTTGCTAATTCTGCAGGCGCGGAAACAGGCTTTGCGGCGCCATTCGCGGTGGCGCCGGCGGCCGAGTTTCGTTCGAGGGTCGTCAGCAAACGCTGCAGAAACCGCTTTAATTCCGGAACGGTGGCGCCGCTGCCCTCGATGCGGGCATTGAGTGCGGTCTCCACCGCCTCGAGGGCCTCGATCGCGGCGCGCGCATTGGCAAAGAGCGACGTCATCTCCGCGGCGGCCTGATCGATCTGTGCGACGCATGCGCTGCGCACCCGGTTCACCAATTGGCTGTGCGCGCTCGCCAGAGCCGCCTTTTCGGTCGCGTTCATTCCCGAGGCCGCTTCCTGAAGCATGACACGCTCGTCGAGCGCGCCCTTCTCCAGATCTTCGCCGAGGATCGGGCCGATTGCACGCGGCGCGAAAAACGTCATTTTCCGCAAATCCTTGAGCAGGCCATCCTGGCTGTTCTGGAGGTCAGTCAGCGCATTGATGCGGCGCAGGGCGGCGTCGCGCGGCGTAGCACCGGACCGCAGGGCCGGGTGCATGGTTGCCCAGTGCTGATCGAAGGTCTGCGCTATGAGGGTCAGGCCCTCAGCCAGCCCGGCCAGCCGATACTCGTTGGCCAGAGCACGCGTAACGATGACGAGGAGGCGCAGGTCCCGGCCGTGTGGACGCAGCTCTTCGGCCTTGGTGAGCACGGTGGACCAGTCGATCGGAACGGCAACTTCTAACTTGGCGTTCCCTTGATACTCGACCTTTTTCTGCTGTTCCGTCAGACGCTCCAGCTCATGAAACGCTGGATCGTTGCGCAAATCCTCCCCTGACGGATTTTCACCGTCCAGCGGATTCAGCCAGAGTGCGAGATCAATCACACCATCCCCCAGCGAGCGGCTCCTGGGCCGTGCGTGACCCAACGTTACCACACCGCGACACTTTACCACAATTTAGTTGCTGCTCAATCTTAATGGAAGCTTGCAGAGCGGGGCCTGAGCTCGAAATCGCTGGCGCAATTGTCGAACCCTATATGTGAAGGCACCGCAAAGAGCTGGGCACTCCACGGCTTGTAGCTGATGGCGTCGGCTTTTGCTGTCAGGGAAGAAGTCGACTGGTTCGAACACCAGACGCCCCGTCGATAACGCTCTTTGTCAAGTCGCTGCTTATGTGGCAGTTTATCGCCTGGCAGATTGGAGGAGCAAGTTCGATGGAACAGCGCCGGTCGTCGCAGAGCTTTAAACGCAAGGAATTGGTCGGCAAGCTCAACCCCGTCTGTTTGCGTGCCTTCAAGGCTGCGGCCGACACCGCCAAACTGCGCGGCAATCCTTATGTCGAGCTCGTTCACTTCATCGAACAACTGGTGCTTTCCGAGCGCTCGGATGTGCAACTGATACTGGCAGACGCCGGGGTGGATGCGAGCCGGCTCACGGCCGATATGACCCGCGCCGTCGACAAGCTGCCGTATGGCGCCACTTCGATCGAGGAGTTTTCCGATCATATCTTTCACGCCATCCAGGAAGCCTGGAGCCTGGCGGGGCTGGAATTCAGCGTCGAGGAAGTCCGCAGTGGGCATATTCTGCTCGCCTGCCTGAAGACGCCGGTGCTGGAAGGCCTGCTGTCAAAGATCAGCGGTGAATTCGACAAGATCGATGCGCAGGCCGTCATTGCGCGGTTCGCCGATATCATGGAGGGTTCGCTCGAGGCCGGTTCCCCCGCTATAGCTCCCGCCTCCGAAACACCGCGGCGGGCTCCGGGCGGGGATTCGGCGCTGGCGAAGTATGCCACCGACCTGACCCAGCGCGCCCGCGACGGCAAGATCGATCCGGTCGTCGGGCGCGATCCCGAGATCAGGCAGATCGTCGATATCCTGATGCGACGCCGGCAAAACAACCCGATCCTGACCGGCGAGGCCGGGGTCGGCAAAACCGCGGTCGTCGAGGGCTTTGCCTTGCGCATCGCCGAGGGCGACGTGCCGCCCACGCTGCAGGGCGTCAGTGTGCGTATGCTCGATGTCGGCCTGATGCAGGCGGGCGCAAGCGTAAAGGGCGAATTCGAAAAACGGCTGAAGGCGGTCATTGACGAGGTCCAATCCTCCGAAACGCCGGTCATCCTCTTCATTGACGAAGCTCACACCTTGATCGGCGCCGGCGGCGCGGCAGGGACCGGTGATGCGGCCAATCTGCTGAAGCCGGCGCTGGCGCGGGGTGAGCTTCGCACGATCGCGGCAACGACCTGGGCCGAATACAAGCAGCACATCGAGAAGGACCCGGCGCTTACCCGTCGCTTCCAGGTCGTCAAGATAGATGAGCCGTCGGAAGCGGTGGCCGTTCTCATGCTGCGCGGTGTCGCCGGTGTCCTCGAGCAGCACCACAAGGTGCAGATCCTCGATGAGGCGATCGAGGCGGCGGTCAGCCTGTCCCACCGCTACATCCCGGCGCGGCAGCTGCCCGACAAGGCCGTGAGCCTTCTCGACACCGCCTGCGCCCGTGTCGCCATTTCGCAGCACGCCACCCCGGCGGAGGTGGAGGACATTATGCGCCGCCGCCAGGCGCTGGAGGTCGAGCGCGCCATCATCGGCCGCGAGGCAGCGATTGGCATCGGCGTGGCCGACCGGCAGGCTCGGGTCGAAACCGGGCTTGCCGAGACCGAACTCACGCTTGCTGCCGCGCAGGAACGTTGGGATCAGGAAAAGGCGCTGGTTGGCGAGATACTCGAATTGCGCGCCAGGCTGCGCGGCGAGGGTGTGCCGCTCGACACTGTGGAGACTCCCGAGGCGGTTGCCGAAACAGCAAGTGCGGATGTGCCCGAGATCGAAACGCCCGAGATCGAAACGCCTGAAACCGATGCGGATGCAAAGGCCACTGCCGATCCTTCTCCACCCGATCCGGCTGCCGATCTCGCGCGGCTGCGGGAGCTGATGGCCGAACTCGCAGAAGCGCAGGGCGAGACGCCGCTGATCTTGCCGTCCGTCGACCGCAATGCCGTGGCTGCCGTGGTGCAGGACTGGACCGGCATCCCGACTGGCCGGATGCTGTCGAGCCAGACCGAAAAGGCGCTGCGGCTCGCCGCTACCCTGTCCGAGCGCGTGGTCGGTCAGGATCACGCCATGGAAATGATTGCCAGGCGCGTGCAGACCAGCCGGGCCGGGCTCGGCGCGCCCGAAAAGCCAGTGGGGGTTTTTCTGCTCTGCGGTCCCTCGGGCGTCGGCAAGACCGAAACCGCGCTGGCCCTGGCCGAGACGCTCTATGGCGGCGAGCAGAACCTCATTTCGATCAATATGTCCGAGTTCCAGGAGGCGCACACGGTCTCTACCTTGAAGGGCGCGCCACCCGGATATGTCGGCTACGGCAAGGGCGGCATCCTGACCGAGGCGGTCCGGCGCAAGCCCTATTCGGTAATCCTGCTTGACGAGGTCGAGAAAGCGCATCCCGACGTGCATGAAATCTTCTTCCAGGTCTTCGACAAGGGAATGATGGACGACAGCGAAGGCCGGCGGATCGATTTCAAAAACACGCTGATCCTGCTCACCTCGAACGTTGGCTCCGAAGTCATCATGGACCGGACCAGCAGCGGCACGGTACGGGCGGGGCTCGACGATCTCGACACGGCATTGCGCGGCCCGCTGTTGAAGGTTTTCCCCGCGGCCTTCCTTGGCCGGGTGGTGACCATCCCGTACTACCCGCTCTCGGACACGATGATCGAAGCGATCACCCGCCATCAGTTCGCAAAAATCGCCCGCCGGCTGCGTTCAAGCAACGATGCCGAGCTGGTGATCGGTGACGGCGTCATGGATCTGGTCAAGGCCCGCTGCACCGAGATCGAATCCGGCGGGCGGATGATCGACGCCATTTTGACAAACACGCTTCTGCCGGAATTGAGCCGTGGCGTGCTGAACCGGTCGCTCGAGGGCGAAAAGATGACGAAAGTGACTGTGGGAGCCTCCGAAGGAGGATTCACCTATTCCTTCGAATAGCCCAGCAGCAATTCTATAGTTAGTGATCATAATCTGTCGCTTTGTATCGGAGCCGTAGGACCGCTCAGGGCCGGAAGCGGAAAGGCAGGTTTCAGGTACGGACCTTCAGGCCGCCGTGGGCATCGGCTTGAACTCACCCAATCCGGACTTGCTAGCCTGATTCCCCTCCCGAAAGCGGACGCTTGGCTCCTGGGGGTGCGCTAATTGAGCCGACTGCCTCGAGAAAATAAAAGTCAGCAACGCCGACCGACAAAACATTAGTGAGGCCCTGCTTACCGTTATAATTCACCGGCTCGCTTTAAGCGCAGCGGGAGCGGAGGACGGCTGGGAGAAGATCCATGCCAATTCATCTTGGTCACCGCGGTGGCGGCCACACCCGTCCGACGCGTCTCGGACTTTAGGGCCGACTATCAACTCTCCTACGGCTGTCGGGGTGTGATAACGCGTGTCCGTTTTGCTGAGCTTCGTCTGCTCCCACGTTCATATGTGGGTTCAACCACGCGTGTAGTTGTAGGATTGTTTGCTTAAATTTTCCCTACGTCTTGCCAAATGTCTTGAGGAAACAAAGAAGAATCCGGTGAAAATTGACGCTCCTTTCCTGAATTGTTATGTTAGAGCCTTGCGTGAAGGGGGCCAGCGCTTTGCAAGAGTGATTTCCTGCCCGGGGCTTGCGTCTCTCTCGTTGCCACGGGTTCTAGGAGGGATCCACCATGTGGCCAAACCAGCTGCTGCTCCTGCTCGGGCTGACTACTATGGCCGCGCTGGCTGCTTCGGCGGTTGCTGCCCAGAACGGCTATTACGAACCGACCCGCCTGATGACGGGGGACGTCGAGCCGATGTCCCCGCAGGCCGGGCAGGCCGAGAAGCTGCCGACGCCGTTACCCATGTACAGTTTTCAGCAGGCAATCGACGACGAAGCAAAACTTCGCCAAATCCTAAGGAGCATGCGCGACGACTTGATTGAGGACCTCCCGATCGGACGGTTGATCGATCAGATCCGGCAAGGCGATGGGAGGAGCCGAGAGAACATGTCGCGGGGCCTCACCGGTCTCGGCGGCATCTTCGGGCATGCCTTGCTCAAGGCCGCAGAAGCCAAGTCCCCCGCCGGCATGTTCGAGCCTGACCTCAATATCATCATAGACGCGCGTGGTCACATCGACGGTTATTTCTTCGATCACCAAGCCAAGGGCGGTTACCTCAACGTTACGACCCAGATCACCATCGGGATGCCCAACGGCACCGTCGACATCGACCGTTTCAGATACGAAGTTGGGATCGGCGATAACGTGTTCCAAGTGCTCGGAAAGAACACCGCGGATCCAAACAACGTGTTCCCCGGCGGTGACATTCCGGTCAACGCTCAGACGGCGGCTCCTTTCAACTATAAGCTTTGGGCCAAGGGGGTGCTGATCAAGGTGGAAAGGCTGTGGGTAGACCACGATGATGACGGTCTCTTTGAGCCGAACGAGCGCGTCATGATGCGCGATCATGGCGATTGGAGAGACAACTACCGACATCTTCTGCTGCCGGACCCGGAAGCCTGCATCGATATGATGTTCTTGTTCTATCCCCCAGAGACCCTGCCGCCCGGGGCCGCGCCGCCCTACTACTGCCTCGGCCGCTGCAAGAATCCGCCGCTGATCAACACCAAGTAACGCGACCTGCCAAGCTGGCGGCCTCTTCCGTGGTTTCACGCGCCGGCCGCGGGTCGCAGCGCCTCGGCTACCCTCAACCGCTCGGCGTCGAAGAATCGGACCTCGTTGGCCGCGTCCTCTTGCTCAAGCTGTTCGATCACCGCCAGTCCATCCTGGATCCGCCCCGCCTTGAGGAAGGCGTCGGCGAGGAGCGTCTGGCCGTAGGGAAGCATCTGACGGGCGCCGGTGCGGGCGTAGGCCGCAAGCCCGTCGCGCAGCGTGGCCAGCCCCTGATCAACGTCGCCAGTCGCCGTCATCGCCCATCCGCGCACCACGTCAGCCCAGGCCTCCCAGTACGGCACCCGCTCCTCATGGGCCATTTGCCAGGCGGCGGTGGCCAACTCTAGGGCCGCCCGGGCTTCGCCGCGGGTCTGCCGGATAGAGGCGATGATCGTCAGCCCGTAGATTCGGCTGAAGCTCTGCCCTTGCATCCCGATCAGCCGCTCTGCCTCGGCTATGCGCGCAGTTGCACCTGCGTCGTCGCCTGAAAGCGTCAGAGCCCACGCCTGCATGACCCGAGCCACGATCGCGGGGTCGGCGATGTAGTGGCGCCGGATCCGGGCGGCGTGCTCAGGATGGAGAGCGGAGATCTCGCGGTCGAAGCCGTCAACCGCCACCACAAAGCGGCCGGAGAGGAACGCCAGGAGAGCCCGAGTATGGACGGTGAGAATGTCGTGGGCCGGATCCCCTGTCTCTTCGGCGAGCGCAGCCATGCGATCGGCGTCGGCCTCGGCCGCGCCGATGCGGCCGGCGAGCAAATGCGTGCCGCAGCTGCCGTAGATTACCGAGAACAGTTCATCCCTGTCCCCATGCTCCTCGCGTAGCTCGTAGAGTCGCCGCAGGTTCAGCTCGATATCTTCGGACCCCCAGCCGCAGAGTTCAATCGGCTCGCGCTTCATTTCGCGCAGTGCAATCTCTCCCGCTGTGCGCTCCGGATTCTCAGCCAGTTTCGCATTCTCGGCCAGAGCCTGGTTCAGGTGGGCGCAGGCCTCGATGTTGGCCGAGCGGGCGATCGAAAGTACGGCCGCCGCCCTCCATCGATCGCGTGCCTCGGCGACGCGACCGGCGCGGCTCAGATGCTGAGCAACAACCTCAGGCCGCGCCTCCGCAACCTCGGCAAATTGGGTGTTGAACACATCTGCGATCCGAGCATGCAGTTTTCGCGCCCGGCTCGCCAGCATGGTCTCGTAGGCCGCCTCCTGGATTAGCCCGTGGCGGAAGGTGAAGGTTGCCTCGGGGTACTCGCCCCGACGCAACAGAATCTGCGATTGTATCAGCTGGTCCAGGATCGGCTGGAGCGCCTTCTCCGACAGTTCCGAAACTGCAGCCAAAAGCCGATACGAGAAGCTCCTACCAATCGCGGCGCAAAGCGGAACAACCTCGCGGGCGCTCGACAGGCTGTCGAGCTTCGCCATCAGTAACTCCTTGAGCGATGCGGGAAGCATGACTTCCGACGGAGCGCCGTCAACTGAAAGCTGTCTATGCTCGATAACCGACTTGGTCATCTCCTCAAGGAAGAGCGGCACGCCCTCCGTCCTGACGACAATCTGTTCGAGCAGGCCCTTTGGTATTTGCCCGTGCGAGGCGATCCGCATGACGAGCTCTAGCGAGCGCCTCCGGTCGAGCCGCGAGAGCGCCAGGTGTATCACCCCGGCGCGGCCGATCCAGGGCGCCTCATAGCCCGGCCGGAATGTGCACAGGAGCAGGACCGGGCTTCCACCGAACCGTTCGACCAGCACGTCGAGCAGCTCCTCGGTGGAGGGATCGACCCATTGCAGGTCCTCAAAGCAGATCAAGACGGGTTGACGCGCCGCCAACCCGAAAAGTTGTTCGAGCAGCGCCATCATCGTACGCTCCTTGATCGCTTCGGGCGGCTGGTCGAGCGGCCCATAGCGGTGTTCGAACGGGATCGAAAGCAAGTGTGCGAACAGAGGCGCCACACTCGCGACGTCCTGGGTCCCCTGCGCGAGGAGATGCTCAAGCTTGTCTAGCCGCTCGTCAACGCTGTCGTCTTCGCCAAGCTCAGCGGCTTGAGCAAGTTGCATCATGATCGGAAAGAAGGGGCTGCCGCTATGATTGGGCGAGCATTGATAGCTCAATCGGTAATGAGCCTCAGCGGCAATAGCGTCGTGCAGCCACTCGCCCAGCCGCGATTTGCCGATCCCGGCCTCGCCGGAGATAAGCACCACCTGTCCTTCGCCCGCGCGCGCCTTGTCCCAGCGGTGCTGCAGGATTTCGCGTTCCTCCTCCCGGCCAACCAACGGAGTCATCCGGCCCTGTGACCGCGCGGCAAAACGTGACGTACTCGCCTTCATTCCACGGACGAGCCAGACTTCCTGCGGCTTATCGAATCCCTTGATCCGCTGATTGCCGAGGAAGGAACAATCGAACTGGTTACCAAGCAGGCGCCGGGTGCTTCCAGCAACAATGACCTGGCCCGGCTTCGCCACAACCTGGAGCCGAGCGGCAAGATTGGGCGTGTCGCCGAGAACCGCGTCCTTAATCGTCAGCCGACCCGCGACGAGATCGCTCACCAGCACCTCCCCCGTGGCGATGCCGACATGGGCGGCGAGCGGCACATGATCGGCAAGCTCGAGCCGCGCCACGTCCCGGATTATTTGCAGCCCGGTTGCGACTGCACGCTCGGCGTCATCCTCCTCGGCGGTCGGGTAGCCAAAGTAGGCGAGCACACCATCGCCTCGGAATTGTGCGACGAAGCCGAAATTTGTGCGAACCAGGTCGGAGCAACAGAGATGATAACTGCGGATCGCGTCGCGGTAGCTCTCGAGGTCGAGGTTCTTGGCCAGCTGTGTCGAGCCCACGAGGTCTGCAAACAGCAAGCTCAGCTGGCGCAATTCCTCTTTTGGATAGAGTAGGAGTTGTCCCGATCGAGCGCATGCAAATTCGCTAAGCTCTGGTGATGCGGCCGTACGCAGAGGTGCAGGCGCTTCGCGCTGACGCAGCGCCCGGATGCCCCGCATCATGCGCTTGCGATCGCCAAGCGGCACGCCGAGGGCAGCGAGGTCTGCTTCGGTCAGGTCTGAGAGCACGTCGAGATCCACACGCTGCTCGACGAGTTTCTCACAATAATTCTCGAGCTGCAGCGAGACCAACCATTCCCTGAGGCCCGTCACATTCTCACACTCCCAAACTTGACAGCCGAGAAGGGTACCACCGATCGTACGGGGACTCTACGCACTGAAAAGCCACAATCGGTCTCTTCGGCCGTTGGAGAGCCGGCTACAGGTCTGCGGGAGTGGGCTTCTCTGTTACAGGACGCAAATCCATTTGACCTCCGCGGCGGTCGACAAATCTAGTCGGATATTCCAAGCTTTCGTTGATTATCTATACTTCAACGGGTATGGGTACGCAGATGTCCATTCCAAGAAGCATCTCTGATGCTGCAAAGGGAGGCAGCAATAGTCTGGTTGGACGGTCCTGCGTTCGACGATTTTGTCTTGTCTCCGCTATTGGATTGTGGGTTCTGTGTGCCGCGATCGTGGCAGCAATCGCCCCCGCCCATGCGGATTCCCGTCTCGACCGATGCGGATGGAACGCCGTATTCCAGTTCGTTGCCCGCAACCGGCTCGACCCACCCCTTGCGAGTCGTCTCTATGCGGCATTCGCCATTGGAAGCGACGCGATATATCGGCATGCGGCGTTGAAATTCGGGTCTGAAGAAGCGGCGAGAATAGTGCCCGATCTTTTCCTGGGATTGGCGCAAGAGCAGACCAGCCGCACGCTACTCTGGGCGCCTTATCCGGTCCTGGCGGTTTCGTGCGCGGCAGGCGGACCAAAAGTTGAGCCGGATATGCTCATAGTCCTGAAAGACGTCGCACGGCTCCTCGACGGACTGTGGAAGCGGAGCGGCGGAGGCGTCGGCCTCCCACCGCCTTCAGGGCAGTGGTATCCTGATCGAGGATCAGACCCCTTGCGGCCCGATTGGGGCAATGTCCGCCCGCTTCTCATCGGAGACCCAGAGAAGTTTCAATCGAAGAAACCCGACGCTTACGGGAGGCTCGACCGCCAAGCCGACCTGGTGTGGAATGCAGTCTCCAATCTATCGCCGGCAGAAAGAGCGCAAGTACTTTACTGGGCTGACGGCACCGGCACATTTACGCCGCCAGGACACTGGGCTCAAATCGCGCTGAATGAGTTGGACGCCAGCGATCTCGACCTCGGTCAAAAGCTGTTCATCGTTGGGGCGACGATGATAGCCGTCAATGATGCTGTGATCGCCTGCTGGCGGGATAAATATACGTTCGGAGTGCCGCGACCGTCTCAGGTTTACAGCAAAATAGAGCCAGTAATTCCAAATCCCAACTTCCCATCTTACCCATCGGGTCACTCCGTCATTTCGACTGCAGCGTCCCATGTGCTCGCGTCCTACCTGCCCAAGAGGGCAGCCCCGCTCGAGTTGATGTCTCAGCAAGCGGGACGATCTCGCTTCCTGGCAGGTATCCATTATTTGGCCGACATTGAGGCGGGGATCGTTCAAGGAAAAGGCGTGGCGATTGAAGTCGTGCGCAAACTTGATCCAGAACGGTCTCTCATTAATCAGCTTGAACTCCCATAGGTAGGGCATTCTCAACCAGTCGGTGTTGAGCACTGTTTAATCAATTTGTAAAAAAATCTCTGAAACGCGTATCTAGAATGTTGCCATCGTACATCTGCTTCGCTTCGGATACTCTAGTGCGTGTATTCTGTTTGCTGATGCGGAACGGACCTATGCCACCAATGCCTGCTTTGCAAAGTCTCGAACATCTACTTTTGTCGGAGAATCCACTGCAAGAAGTTAGAAAAGGTCGTATCTGTCCGAAACGTGAACGCCAGGTTTGGAGAGGCTCCTTGAAAGTCAGCAAATGGTGCAACCGCGACCTCCAGCATTGTTACCGCGATGTCTGCTTCCGGGCGAGGCAAGGTTACCTCTACGGCCGAAATTGGGCGCATTGCTGCCGTCCACAACGCGGACAATGCTCGTGCCGCGACCTCGCTTCCGGACGCGCGTGTCTTAGATCTTCAGGTGCTGAAGAACGCGGGCCGCTGTGCCCGCCGTCACATCGCCGGCATCGTCGATCCGGCCGAGCTTCAGCACTGCCCAGCTGTCCGCGATGCCGAGGGCGAAGGGCAAGTTCTGCTCAACGATCAGGATTGTCGTGCCGTTCGTCCTGCGCTCCTCCCTGAGTGCCGCGGCGATGCGTTCGACGACTGAGGGCTGCAGGCCCTCGGAAATCTCGTCGATCAGCAACAGCTTCGGCCGCAGCATCAGCGCGCGACCGAGAATGAGCATCTTCTGCTCGCCGCCGGACAGCGTTCCGGCCCGTTGCGACAAGCGCTCCCTGAGGAACGGAAAATGCTCGTAAACCCGTTCCACGGCTTGCGCAAAACCGCGATCCGAGCGCAAGACGAGGCGCAGATTGTCGCGCACGCTGAGATCCTGGAACAGCGCCTGCTCCTGCGGCGCATAACCGACTCCCGACGCAATCAGCGAGGCCTGCGAAACACCACCGATCGAAGTGCCGTCGAGGCGGATGTCGCCCGAACGCAGCGCCACGAAGCCGAGGATGGTTTTCAGCACGGTGGTCTTGCCCATGCCGTTCTTGCCCATCAGCGCAAAGATGTGTCCGGGCGCGATGGCCAACGACAGCGCCTCGACGATGGCAACTGGTCCATAGCCGCTCGACACGTTCGACAACGACAGTTTCGGCAGGGTGATTCCGGCCTCTGCCTGTCTGACCTCAAGCATGGGCGCCTCCCGAATAGATCGTCCTGACCATTTCGGAATTGACGACCTGATCGACGCTGCCGTCGAGGACAAGCTTGCCCTGGTGGAGAACGACGATCCTGGTCGAGATGTCACGGACGAAATCGAGGTCGTGCTCCACCAGTATGGCGGCAAAGCCAAGCTCGCCGGTCAGCTTCTGCAGCGTCGCGCCAATGGTGGTGCGCTCGACCTTGGTCAGCCCGGCCGTAGGCTCGTCGAGCAGGATGAGCTTTGGCTCGAGTGCTACGACCATGGCGAGTTCGAGGCTCTGTTTCTGCCCATGCGACAGCAGTGACACCGGCCGGCCGAGCATGCGGTCGAGCCCGGTGGAGCGCAGAATGTCGGCGGCGGCCGCCGGCATTCCAAGCGTGGCGGAGCGGCGCAGCAGGCTCGGCCCGTTGCGCGAGGCGCGTGCCATGCGCAGGCAGTCGGCGACGGTCAGGCTGTCGAAGACGCTCGCCACCTGGAACTTGCGTCCGACGCCGAGCGCGACGATCTCATCCGGTGTCATGCTGCTGATGTCTTGGCCGGCGATGGTGACGGTTCCGGTCGTGGCTTCGGTGCCGTCGCTCAGGCAGCGCATCAGCGTCGTCTTGCCTGCGCCATTCGGACCGACGAGGCTGACCAGCTCGCCGGGGTGAACGTCGAGATCGATCCCTTGCAGCACCTGCAGGCTGCCGAAGGATTTGCCGAGGCCGCTGACGGCGAGCACGCGGTTGCCAGCCTCCGATCCGTTGCCGGCCGGTTCGGCGGCGAGGGTAGGGCTACCCGATTAACCGGTCTGCTCTTCATTGCGGCGCGGCAGGACCATCCTGGCCAGTTGCGCCAGCCCGTTCGGCAACAGGATGATCATCACGACGAACAGCGCGCCGACCACTAGGTTCCACAGGAAGGGCAGGTCGCCGGAAAGCTGGGCGCTGAGGTAATCGATGCCGATCGCGCCGATCACCGGCCCGATGATCGTGCCGCGGCCGCCCAGCGCCGTCCAGATGACGATCTCGGTGCCGAAGACGAAGCCGGTGTTCTCAGGTGCCACCACACCCGACGCGTTGGCATAGAGGAAGCCGGCAATGCCGGCGACGCCGGCGAGGATCGTTGTCAGCACGATCTTCAACCGCTGCGGATCGAGGCCAAGATAGGCGCAGCGCGCTTCATTGTCGCGAATGGCGACGAGCAGCTTGCCTGCATCCGAGCGGGTGAAGACCAGGGCGACAACGGTGGTGACGATGAGGCAGATGCCGGTAAGCCGGAAATAGCCCGGCAAGCCGAGCGGCAGGCCGGAATAGCCGACCAGCCCGCTGCTCGATCCGGTCCACACGCCACCCGAAAACACCAGCTGCGTGACCACGATCGGCACGACGAGCGAAATCACCGTCGCATAGAGCGGAGTCGAGCCGTGGCCGAATGACAACCAGCCGACGAAGGCACCGAGCAACACCGGCACGATGATCGCCAGCGCGAGCGCCAGTGCCAACAGCGCCGGGGTTGCGCCGAGATGGCTGAGCACCATGGCGCTGGCATAGGCGCCGGTCCCGAAGAAGGCCGCCTGGCCGAAGGTCAGAATGCCGGTATAGCCCCACAAAATGTCGACAGTCACCGCCAGCATGGCGTAAATCATCGAGCGGGTCAGCACATTGAGCGTGAACCGGTCGAACAGCGCTGGCCCGATAATGACGACGACCGCCACCGCAAGCGCGAGCGCCGCAAGCAGCCAGACCCTTGGCGGAATGGAACGGCTCTCAGGCACTGGCAAATCCCTTCGGGCTGATGCGCAGCACCAGGGCGCAGAGGACCGCCACCGTGATGCCGCCAAAAATGGGGCTGACGAAAGTGCTGACCAGAACCTGTGCGCCGCCGAAGACGAGGCAGGCTATGGCTAAAGTCGAGAAGGACGAACCGGCGACCATGACCAGCATGAACGAGCCGATCAGCCAGGCCACGCCCATGTTCGGGTCTACGCTGGTCAGCGGCGTGAGCAACACGCCGGCAAGTGCCGCCAGCCCGGTGCCGACCATGAAGGTGGCCAGCCGCACGCGCGCGGTGTCGATGCCGAGCGCGCGCGCCAGCGTCTCGTTCATGATCACCGCCTGCGCCGACAGGCCTAGCCGCGTTCCTTCGAGAAAGAAGGTGAAGGCAATCCCGATGACTAGCGCGGCGGCGACCGCGAACAGCCGGTAGAGCGAATAGCCGACGCCGAACACATCGACAGTGCCGGACAGCAAATTGGGGGTGAACTGCACGTCACGCCCGAACCACAGCGTGATCAGCTGGCCGATGACGATGCCGAGACCCCAGGTCGCCAGTATGGCGTCGAGCGGACGGCGATAGAGCGGCCGTACGATGACCAGCTCGGTGATGCCGCCGAGGATCGCTCCCACGGCAAAGGCGATCGGCAGCGCCGCCCAGGGATTGAGCCCAAGGCCGGCGGCTGCCACCGCGCAATAGGCGCCGATCGTCAGCCAGGCGCCATGGGCGAAATTGATGATCTTCAGCACCCCGAAGATCGCCAGCAGGCCGGCGGCGACGATGAACAGGATCGCCGCCGTCGTCACCATGTCCAGGAGAAGCGTCATGGCAGGTTCCCGTTAGTGTGGAACGGGGCGGCGCAGGGCCGCCGCCCCCGTTGCGATGACAGGTGCGGCTACAGGTTCGGGCACTGTTCGCCGGGGTCGACGCCTTCGAACTTGTCGACCACGCTGACCGAACCGTCCGCCTTCACCTGGCCGAGATACATGGTCAGCGGAGCGTGGTGCTGCTTGCTCATCGAGACTGTGCCGCGCGGGCCGGTGAAGGATACCTCGGCGAGTGCTGCAAGCACCGCGGCGGTGTCGGTCGTCCCGGCTTTCTCGACCGCGGCCTTGTAGAGATAGATGCCTTCATATTCCGGCACCGAGAGGTCGTTCGGGGTGCGCAGTTCGGCGCCGAACTTCTTCTCGATCGCGGCAAGGAAGCTCTTGTTGGCGTCGCTGCCGATGCTGGTCACATAAGAAGCGGAAATGAAGATTCCCGCTGCGTCCGCGCCCATGCTCTTGGCGGTTCCCTCGTCCACCGCGAGATTGCCATAGGGGATGGTGACACCGGCGCCGCGCAACTGCTTGGTCAGGGTGACATTCGGCGCGCCGCCGGCCGTCGAGGTGATCACCGCATCGGCGCCGGAGCTCTTCAGATTGGAGATGATCGCCGTCCAGTCGCTGCCTTCCATCGGCAAATATTCTTCACCGACGACGCTGGCGCCCGACTTCTCGATATAGGCCTTGGCGAACTCCAGCATGCCGCGGCCGAAGGCGTAGTCGGAGCCGATCAGGAAGAACTTCTTGGCGCCCTGCGTCTTGATGAAATTGTCGACGATCGGCGGCACCTGCTGTTCGGGTACCCAGGCGTTGACGAACAAATTGGCATTGCAGGATTTGCCCTCGTAAAACGAGGTGTAGATGTAGGGGATGTCGCCTTTGGTGATGATCGGCAGGCCGGCATTGCGCGCCGCACTCGTCTCCATCGTGATGACGGCGCTGACCTCCTTCTGGAAGACCAGCGAATCGAAGGCCTTCTGCGCGCCTGCGGCACTGGAGGCGTCGTCGGCGATCTCCAGCGCAAGCTGGCGTCCGAGTACGCCGCCGGCGGCGTTGATCTCGACGACCGCCAGCTCCGCCGACTGCACGACCGAGGGCGCGACGACGCTGTTGGCGCCAGAAAGGCCGACCGGGATGCCGATCTTGATCGGACCGTCCGCCGCGAAGGCGGAAGTGGCCAGTGCGGCGCTGGCAAATGCAACGATCAGTGCTTTGTTTTTCATGGTATTCCCCTTTCTTTGCGTTGTTCGTACCGGGTGATGCCGGCTTCTTCTTGACTATCCGTAGACGTCGCTGCGGCGGTCGCCGATGGCGTCGTTGCGCTCGCTCAGCGCCCGGGCCTGGGCGACGTCGCCGAGGTTGATCGTGGCGGTGAGGATCTCCTCGCCGGCTTCGCTGGCAGGGCCAGCGATCGGCCAGCCGGTCGGGCCGACGATCAGGCTCCTGCCGACAAAAGGCTGGCCACGTTCGGTGCCGACGCGGTCGGCGCAGGCGATGTAGATGCCATTGCTGTGCGCGGCCGCCTTGTGCAGGATGTTGGCCATCGGCTCGGGATGCTGACCCTGGGCCGGCATCGGCACCCAGTTGGTCGGCACGCAGACCAGCTCCGCGCCCTTCAGCGCCAGCTGCCTGTAGGTCTCGGGGAACCAGCCGTCATAGCAGATCGCAACACCGATCCGGCCGATCGCGGTATCGAACACCGGCAGGCCGAGATTGCCCGGCTGGAAATAGAGCTTTTCGCGGTTCCACAGATGCAGCTTGCGGTAGGTGCCGATAGGACCGGATGGTCCGCACAGCATGGCCGCGTTGAAGAACCGGTCGCTGTCGCACTCGGCAAGGCCGCTGACGATGTGCAGGTTGAGTTCGTTTGCCAGGCTGCACAGCAGCATGGCACTGCGGCCATCCGGAATGGGGGCGGCGAGCGCGGCCAGCTCGTCCTGGCTGTCGAAGACATAGCCGCTGTCGGCAAGCTCGGGCAGCACCACCACCGATGCGCCGAGACCGGCAGCCTGGCGGATCAATCGCTCCATCGACTTCAGATTATCGTCCAGCCGGCCGATCGCCGGCTGGAACTGGATGCAGGCCAGACGCAGGTCCGCCGTCGCTTTCGCTTGTGTCGTCAAAGCCTGTCTCCAAACGCAAAAAACCCCTGGCGCGGAAGTCATCCGCGAACCAAGGGCTGCATAGCCATCAATGTGAAACGGCATTCCTGCCGATGAGCAAACCTGCTCGTGCTGTTAAAAAGTTGCACAGGCTGGAGGTCGCGTCAAGAGCCAAAGATCGCGGCCGCAAGCGATCGGAAATGGTTCGGCTTAAACCAATAAAATCAGATTTTGAGAGAAGCTTTTGCCGTGATCGGCCGCCAACGCCTTATCGGTCATTCGGCTGTTTCTGGCTGGCTTGCGCGGAAATGCCGAAGCCGAAGGTCCGCATCGCTTCCTGCGCGGCGAGGATGCCGTCGGCCACCGAAACCAGCGCGACGCGCTTCGATGTCGCCTGGTCGCGGATGAGCTTGTAGGCGGTCTCTTCGTCGACACCGTTCATCTCGACCAGCACCTTGACCGCCTTCTCGATCGTGCGGCGACCTTTGAGCGTATCCTCAAGCTTGCGTACCTTGTTGGCGAGCCGCCCTTCATAGCCGCAGCGGTAACGGGCCAGCGCAAATTGCGTCAGCACGCCGAGCTGCCTGAGCGGCTTGGTGATGACGCCGTGCGCGTTGAGATCGATGATCGCCTTGATCGAGGTGGGGCTTTCATAGGTGACGATGGCGACGACGGCAGCATTGGCGCCTTCGATCAGCGACACCATGGCATCGGTCGGCGCTTCGCCGACCTGCACGAACACCGTGTCGATGTCGCCCGGGATCGACGCCGGTGGCGGCCACGCCGCGCGGACTTCGCAGCCTAGGCGCCGGAGGTGATCGACCAGCGCGGCGCCATCCTCGTCCTTCGGATGGATGACCAGGATCTTCGCCTGCCGCAGGTCGTTGAGAATGCGTTTGAGCGTTGCCGTCATTTAAAGCCAAGGCTCTTCGAAACGAGAGGAGGCGAGATAGGGGTCGGGCCGGATCGGCGCCTGCGACTGCCAGGCGATATCGAACTGCCCGGTGGCGTTGGCGATACCGATGCGCGGCGTCGACCAGACGTGGCGGTTTTCCTGGTCGAACATCATGCGTCCCTCCGGCGACGCATAGTCGACCTCGAGCGCTGCCTGTCCGAGGCGAAAGGTGTCGAGGGTTCCGGCCTTTTCCAGCGCGCGGGCGAACAGGTGGACCTGCGTATAAGCCGTCTGCGACCACATGGTCGCGGTCGTCCGGTCGCCGAACCGGCGGGCGAGCTCGCCGACGAAGCGCTGGTTCTCGCCGCTGTCGACCGTCGCAAGGTAAGGAGCCGCCAGCACATGGCCGGTGCAGTGCTCGGCGCCGATCACGCGGATCTCGCCTTCGGCCAAGGTCAGGCTGGCGATCGGACGCCGTGTCCGATCGATGCCTGCCTCGGCATAGAGCCTGTAGAGGATCTGCGCGCTGCGCCCAATCACCGTCGAGAAGACGGCGTCCGGCGCGGCCTTCTCGATATCGGCCATCAGCCGGCGCATCCGGTGTTCGTCGGCATCGAGCGGCACATACTGTTCTTCGACGATCGTGCCGCCCTTGCATTCCAGGAGATCGCGCATGACCCGGTTGGATTCATGCGGATAGATGTAGTCGGACCCGGCCATGAACACGCGCGGTCCGTAGCGCTGCAGGATGAAGTCGGCCAGCGCGAAGGTATTCTGGTTGAGCGTGGCGCCGGTATAGAGGACATTCTCCGAATATTCGAAGCCCTCGTAGATCGAAGGATACCAGAGCAGGCCGTTGTAGCGCTCGACAATCGGCAGCACGGCCTTGCGGCTGCCAGACATCGAGCAGCCGAATATGACGTTGACGTCGTCCTCGGTCAGAAGCCTGCGGGCCAGCGAACGAAACGCCTCGGGGTCGCTGCCCGGATCGTAGGCGATCGGCTCGATCTGCCGCCCCAGCACGCCGCCGCCGGCATTGATCTCCTCGATGGCCAAGGCGGTTCCGTAGAAATGCTCGCTTTCGGTGACCGAAGTGATGCCGCTGCGCGAAAAGAGGATTCCGACGCGCCATGTCCCGGCTGTACCTGTCACGGCAATCCTCCCTGAGCTTTCCCGGCAAAGGCCTATTGCACGCGAGGCGTCATGGCAATCGCCAGCGTGATCGCTTGCTATCTCTGCTTTCAGGAAGCGGCAAGGTGATCTCTCCGGCAGAGATAGAGGCATTGCCGCCCGGCAGTCTGGGCCGGAACCTGACCGTCCGTGATTGGGAGCCATATGGCTAAAGGGGCCGATCCGCTACCGCCCGAATACCGGAACCGCTCAGTTGTCCGGTTACGTCGCGTTTAGCTCTGCCATGTAAGGAAATCGGAAGCCGGAGGCCGCACGCTAATGTTGGACAACTACGAGGTCGACGGGTTTGGCGTGATCCACCAGATCGACTTCACACTGATCAAGTACGACAAGCAATACATTTCCTATTACGAGGACCTGAGTGACCGGACCATCAAGCTAGGATATCAGCGACTTGGCTGGGTGCTGGGAATCACCAGCCAAATTCCTCGGTCGGTCCTGGAGATTGGGTATGGCACGGGCACATTCGTCGAAGCCGCGAAAATGACCGGGGTCACCGACTGCGCCGGCTGCGACATCGCCAGGTTTCCGCTGCCCAAGGGCGTCCGCTTTGTCGATTGGGATGAGGCTCTCGCCAGCTCGTGGGATCTCGTGGCCATGTTCGACGTGCTTGAGCACATCCCGGACCTGGGTTTCCTCGCCCGCCTTCAGGCCCGCTACCTGGCCGTCGCCGTCCCTTATTGCCGCTGGCGCGAGCTCGGCACCGCCGGCGACGCGTGGTTCCGAACGTGGCGTATGCGTCTCCCCAACGAGCACCTGCACCATTTCGACCGTGACTCGCTGGTGGCACTCCTCGCGCACAGCGGCTTCCAGTGCGTGACCCTGAACTGCTTCGAGGACGGGATTAGACTGCGGCCCGGCGAAGTGGGTCCGAATATTCTGTCCGGCTTCTTTAGAAAGCCATAGGCCAGTTTCTCCGCGGGCTCGACCAAAGTGATAACGCTTGCGCTGTTTTCCCGCCCCAAAGCCGACTTGGTGCTTTCTCATCCGGATTTGATCCTGACTGAAACGGGCGAGTCAGGTAAGGTTTTGACGGATCGCTTTTCACTAAACTGCCGACGCTCAGCGCCAAACAATGAGCGTCCTAGTTGGGGTCGGAACAGGTAATCCGCATCACGTCAAAAGCGTCATGTGTGGATGCCCCCCGTTGATGCAAGTGGATTTTCGAACGTCGAGGGCATGTGATCGGTGCGGTCATGTGTCAGGCCTCGCTGCTGCGGCGCTTCACATGCCGCGGGCCGGTATGGAGATGCGCATTTGCCCTTACTGTTCGTGGCCCCTCCTCACATCCCCGACGGACCGGACTAGCCCCGCGTTCGGCCGGAGAAGGAGCTGTTGTGATCGATCATCCGGGGAACATTTTCGCCAGCCTTCAATTTAAGCAGAGAAGCTGGCTTGGAGCAGATCGATGGGCATTTTTTCCGACCTCGACAAAAAACTGACGGAAAATCTCTACGCGCACGGTAACGACCTCATCGATCCTGCTGCGGATCTTCCCGAGAAGGTCGAGGAGCGCGTCGAACTCTTGATGCCGTTCGTTCAGCCCGAGGCTCGCGAGCTAGTCCGATCGCAAATCCTTGGCCTCATTCACGAGTACAGGAATGAGGATCCCGCGTCCTCGAATTAGCGAGGATCGCGTCTGCTGCGAAAACTTGCAGGTCCTGCCGAGTTCAACTGCCTCATCATCCGTCCTGGTCTATTGCATGGGGCGCAGGCTGAGTCCCGTCGCTCGTCCGCCCGGTCTGGTCGATCCATAGCCAACCGATGAAGACTACCGACAATACGATCACGATCCAGGCGATCAGACGAGGCATGGCGAGACGAGGCATGGCGTTTCCTTTCCGTGCCGAACAGCCGGTCAAGAGATCGGCTTGCCGTTAGCTCGGGCGCCGCCCGTATCGGGTTCGGAGTCGGCGCCAACGGTCGGGTCAGGCACGACCGGTCCACGTTCTGCTTCGGAATCCTCTGCCTCGATCTCTTGCACGGCCTGATCCCAATGCTCGCGCTCCCGCCCTTCGGGACGGCCTTCGCGCTCCCAGATTTCATGGGCTCGCCGCCTGATACGCTCTTCCCGGTCCATAATAGGCCTCCTGGTGCTTTCCTAATCCCGTCATCGGTGGTTTGTTCCGCGTTGCCGGACAGTGGCCGCGCTCGTCTCTCGCGCATTCATACAGCTCATGCCGGACTGCCAAAATGATCGCGCAGGTCCGTCAGCGGTTCAGTTGACGCAACCATGATGTGCTCTATTTCAAGTTGCACACCAGTCTCGTGGTCCGTTCGGCGCTGGGAGGACAATGTGTGGAAGCAACGCTACAAGCGCGCACTGTAAATACCAGTAAACGTCGCGGTCTTCGACTTGACTGCCTGTGGTCACCATCACCCTTGAACAACTGCCTGGGAGAGGTGTGTTTTCGCAGCGCCGGAACATCATCGACGGCATCGAGGAGACACGCGCCGAATAGGACGGCAATGGTCTCGTGGTCACCGCTACCGGAGACCGGGGTCCGATGAGAATTCTCGTTGTTGGCGCCACCGGCCTGATCGGCGCTTCGGTCTGTTCCCGCCTCGTTTCCGAAGGACATGAGGTGGTCGGCATCGTCCGTATCCCTCGGGAAAATGCGGCCCGCGACTACCAGTTGCTGGTGCTGGACATGGCGACCGCGCTACGCCCTGAAGATTGGCTGCCGCATCTGGCCGGCATCGATGCCGTCGTGAACTGTGCCGGCGTGCTGCAGGACAGCCCTCGCGAAAAGACCGGGCAAGTTCATCGCGATGCTGCGGCGGCTCTTTTTCTCGCCTGCGCGCGGGCCGGCGTTGCCAAGGTGATCCACTTCTCGGCAATGGGTGTCGATCGGGCACAGCCTTCGTCGTTCTCGGCGACGAAATATGCTGGCGATCAGGCCCTCATGGCACTTGATCTGGACTGGATAATCCTTCGCCCTTCCGTGGTGCTCGGCCGGCCTGTGTTTGGGGCCAGTGCATTGTTTCGCGGTCTGGCCTCGCTGCCGGTGCTGCCGTCAATGCCCGATACCGGCCGGCTACAGGTCGTGCAACTCGAGGATGTGGTCTCGACGGTGCTCTTCTTTCTCAATCCCGGCAGTCCGTCTCGTATGGCGCTGGAACTTGCAGGTCCCGAACAGCTGACCATGGACGAGATTGTCGGCACTTTTCGCCGCTGGCTCGGCTGGGGTTCCGCAGCCAGGCTTGTCTTGCCGGGATGGGTTGCCCGATTTCTCTACCGCCTCGGCGATCTTGCCGCGATGCTCGGCTGGCGACCTCCGATGCGCACCAATGCCGCCAAGGAGATCACGCGAGGGGCGGTCGGAGATCCCTCGGACTGGATTTCCTTGACCGGCATACACCCTCAAAGCTTGGCGCAGTTCCTCGCGCTCAATCCGGCAACGGTGCAGGAGAAATGGTTCGCCGGGCTTTATTTCGCCAAGCCTGCAATCTTCGTCGTCCTGCCGTTCTTCTGGATCGTGACGGGGATTGTTTCGCTGACTACTGGCTACGGCAACGGTATCGGCCTCATGCAAAGCACGGGGGCTGGCATGTTGTCGGCGCCTGCCGTGATCGCCGGCGCTCTTGCCGACGTCGTCGTCGGCGCACTCATAGCCTGGCGGCCAACGGCGCGAAAAGGCCTCTACGCCGGCATCGCGCTCTCACTGTTCTATCTGATCGTGGGCACTTTCCTGCGCCCGGACCTGTGGAACGAACCGCTTGGGCCGTTCCTGAAGGTCTTGCCGATCATCGTCCTTCACTTCGTTGCTTTGGCAATTCTGGAGGAGCGCTGATGCTCTATTTCGTGCTGAAGTTCCTGCATGTCATCGGTGCCAGCGTGCTGCTTGGCACCGGCGCCGGCATTGCCTTCTTCATGCTTCTCGCCCACAGGACCGGCAATGTAGCAACAATTGCGGCAGTGGCGCGCATCGTAGTGGTCGCCGACTTTCTCTTCACAGCAACTGCCGTCGTGGCGCAGCCGATAACCGGCGTCGCGCTCGCCTGGCAGGCGGGTTACGCGCTCTCCGAAGGCTGGATCGTGCTTTCCATCGCACTCTACATCGTCACCGGTGTGTTCTGGCTGCCGGTGGTATGGATGCAGATGGAGATGCGCAATCTGGCGTCCGAAGCCGCCAAAACGGGGGGCCCGCTGCCGGCCCGGTATGTCAGGCTTTTCTGGCTGTGGTTCGCCTTTGGCTTTCCCGCCTTTGCTGCCGTCCTCGGGATTTTCTGGCTGATGATCGCGCGGCCGGCGATCGAATGGTGACGCCTTGCCGCGACAGATGTCGCGGCTTTCGATTTCGGCGCTGGAACATCTTTCCCATGAGTGCGTTCGGCGCGGATGGATCAATCCGTGCGCAAACGCCGACATTCAGCCTCATCCGCGACTGAAGCGGATGTTCTCATTGTTGGCGGCGGACCTGCGGGGCTGGCGGCCGCTATCTATCTCGGCAGGTTTCGTCATCGGGTCATTGTGGTCGACGCGGGCGAGTCGCGCGCGATGCTGATTGCGGAAAGCCGTAACTGCCCGGGATTTCCGGAAGGGGTCAGCGGCCCCGATCTTCTGCAACGCCTTCGCGCTCAGGCCGCCGAATACGGAGCGACACTGGTGCAGGATCAGGCGTCATCGATCGAGCCGACCGTAGGCGGATTTGGTGCCGAGACAAACGCGGGGCGGATCGTCGCCCGCAAGATATTCCTGGCGACAGGTATCGTCGACGTCGTGCCTGCAATTCCGCGTCTGGGCGAGGCCATCGCCAGAGGCAGCTTACGCCTCTGTCCGGTTTGCGACGGCTATGAAGTCATAGATCGTCGGGTCGCGGTTATCGGACACGAGGCGAAGGCACTGCGAGAGGCCTTGTTCCTCAAGCAGTACACGCAGCACGTCACACTGCTCGCACGCTATCTACCCGATTTTTCCGCCAGCACACGGCGCGTGGCCATGGAAGAGAACATTGCCATTTGCGACACGTTCAAAAAGTTTGTTCCGGCCGACAATGGTTACGAGGCCATCCTTAAGGACGGCGAGGTGCGACATTTCGACGTCATCTATCCGGCGATGGGATGCCGGGTGCGTTCCGAGCTCGCACTGGCAATGGGCATCGAATGCTGCGACGAGGGCTATGTTGTGGTCGACAAGCATCAGCGGACTTCGGTCGATGGAGTGTATGCCATCGGCGACCTGGTCAAAGCCCTAAACCAGATCGCAGTCGCTTTTGGCCAGGCTGCGATCGCCGCGACAGATGCTCACAATGACCTTGCCCTCGGGTACGAATAGCTCTCGAAACGTACCTCGCTAGCGCAGCATGGCTGCTATCACGAAGACCGCGGCCGCTACGAGAACGACTGCGGCAATCACCAGCACCGGCCAGTTGCTGCGAGGCTGAAGATCAGGCTCGCTTCCTACCGGCCGCATCGCATCGCCGAAGCTTGCTTCATTCGTGAACTCTGGCTGTCGCCGTGGGCGAGCCTCGGCGACAGGGCTCGGCACATCTGCCGCTTCGGCGTCGGTCACTTCAGGCGCGGCGGCAGGGTCGAACCCCGGGGTCTTGTCCTGCGTCGCCCCGGCCTGGATATCGCCTCTCGCTTTGGCAGGCGTCTGATCTCGTCGTGCGGCCATCATCATCTCCCTGACAACCAAACTTCGATCTGCCTCAGCGGTTCCAGCCTGCGCCCGATTTGCTGAACACCCCCGATTTTCTGAACAGACTTGGCGGTGATCCGCTTCTCTGGAACAGAGGACGCCTTTCGCAGTTGTGTTGGATCATTGCCTGGTGAGTTGGCCATGCCGTCTGCACTCGAGCAACTGGCTCAGTCCGTGAAAGAGCGACGAGCGATCTTGTTCGTTGGGGCGGGGGTGTCGATGAGCGTCGGCCTGCCATCCTGGCAGAAGCTCATCGAGCATATGGAGGATGAACTCGGCCTCGACCGCGACACGGTCGACAGGCCTGAACCCAGCTACCAGGCTCTTGCCGAATATTACCGGCTGAAGAATGGGGGTCTCGGTCCCTTGCGCAGCTGGATGGATCGCGAATGGAGCGTCTCGCGGGAAAAAGTCAAGGGATCGGCGATCCACAAGCTGATCGTGTCACTCGATTTCCCGATCATCTACACCACCAACTATGATCGGAACCTTGAGGTTGCGTTCGAAATCCACGACCGCCCATTCGTAAAAGTGGCCAATGCCAAGGATATCGCAAAGGTGAAAGGCGAGGTTGCCCAGATCATCAAATACCACGGCGATTTCGACGACGATGCATCTCTGGTCCTGGCGGAGTCCGACTATTTCGAGCGGCTCTCGTTCGAGTCGCCATTGGACGTGAAGTTTCGCGCCGACGCACTGGGGCGCACCATCCTGTTCATCGGCTACAGCATGTCCGACATGAACATCCGTCTGTTGCTGTATCGGCTTTGGGAAACCTGGCGCCGGTCCGGCTACGAAAAGAACCGTCCGAAATCGTTCGTGTTCATGCCGCAACCGAGCGTCGTCCAGGAAGCGGTCCTCGGATGCTGGGGCATCGACATGCTGACCGAGGAGGCCAATCGGCCGGAGGATGCTCTGGTGGCATTCCTAAGCAAGCTCAAGGACAGGGTAGACCAGGCCTAGAGCACGCACTGCGCTTGAAGCCGAATGGTTGACGGCAGGTTCGGAAAGCTGACTTCGTTCGACCAGGCCGGGAACATTGTCGATCGCTACGACGTTCATAGCCGGAAAGGGACGCTGTTTGCGGAGGCCTCGATGGGCCACTTCGAAATGATCGATCTCATTTCCGTCATCAACGCTTGCACGACCGGCCGCGCCGCCGGGCGATTGGTGTCGATGGCCAAAGCCGTGGAAGAGTTGCGGGTGCTGACCGGGGACTTCATCTCGCCGGACGAAATCGTGGCCAACGCCCTGTCGCCGGTGGCGTGGGAGCGCGGCTGCGCGGTCCTGTTCGACGAGCAGCCGGGCGCCGATATCCTGCACACGCCATGGCAAGAGGCCTGACTGACGCAGACGATCTGAGGATTGCCGAATATCGGCAGCCGCGCCAGCGGGCGCCGCGTCCGTTTGCAGATATCCCATATGCCGGCAGTGGGAGCACGGGCGGCAGTTGGAACCCGGCCGTCACAGGGCTGTTTAACCGCTAGGCAATCGGAGACACGCCATGACTGAAAACGAGACCCGCTACGAACATGGTGCTACCAAGTACCCGGCCAAGAAAGATGCGCACGCCTCGGATCAATTCTCCCAAGAGGCGGCCGGCAACAAGAAGCCTGCCGGCGGGATGGGCCTGACACGGTCGAAGGACGAGGTGGAGGACAAAACCCATCAGTCCGAAGGGCAAAACCCGCTCAGTCAGTCCGCGCCCAGTGCCGCGACCGAAAAGACATCCGGCGCCGGTCCGCCGATCGCCGAGCGTTCCAAGGACGCCAAGGCTCCGAAGAGCGGCCGCCAGCCAGGCGCCTACGTCAAGGAGTGACCGGCCAGGGAACCTGCAGTCAGCCCATCATCGTCTTCAGCGGCTCCCGAGCGAGGTTCGATTCGATCTCCTTACGGCCTGGCGTTTCCCGCAGCGCTGTGCGCATGTTCTTGCGATATTCGTCCGGCATGCGCGGCGGCAGCATAGGTTCAT
This sequence comes from Mesorhizobium sp. M5C.F.Cr.IN.023.01.1.1, assembly GCF_003997585.1. Taxonomy (NCBI): domain Bacteria; kingdom Pseudomonadati; phylum Pseudomonadota; class Alphaproteobacteria; order Hyphomicrobiales; family Phyllobacteriaceae; genus Mesorhizobium; species Mesorhizobium sp. M5C.F.Cr.IN.023.01.1.1. The sequence goes on from NZ_RZSU01000035.1 coordinate 60,374, forward strand.
ACGCGTCGACGACCGCC